>NZ_JFJW01000069.1:4300-72867 GCF_000611125.1 Cupriavidus sp. SK-4 | reverse complement strand
GCGTGGCGGCGCGCTTTCCATTGCGGGCGGAAGCGCGCGACGGTCATTTGCCACTTGCCGCCAAAGCCGGGCGCCTTGCTGACTTCGAAACCGACCTCCTTGAGTCCGCGCCGCACAAAGCCCGCGGCCGCCCACGTGGCCAGCCTGGCGCCCGGCCGGGCCAGCCGCGCCAGTCCGCGGAACACCTGCGGCGACCACATCTCCGTATTGCGCGCCGGCGCGAAACCGTCCAGGTAGAAGGCATCGGCGCCGGCCGCCAGCCGCGGCAACATCTGCTCGACATCGCCCAGCGCCAGCGTCAGCACCACGCGCCCGCCGTCGAAGGCCAGGCGGTGCAGCCCCGGCAGCGCCAGCGGCCATTGCGCCTGCAGCGCCTGCGCCAGCGGCTGCAGCCCGTCCAGCCCGGCGTGCAACCGCGCCAGCCCTTCGCGGGTGAACGGGTGCTTTTCAATCGAGAAGAAATGCAGCGTGCCGCAGCGCTGCGGATCGTCGCGCCACGCCTGCCAGGTCGCCAGGAAATTCAGCCCCAGGCCGAAGCCGGTCTCGACGATGACGAACTGGCGCTGGCCGGCCCACGCCTGCGGCAGGCCGTTGCCGCCCAGGAAGACATGGGCGGCCTGCGCCAGCCCGCCTTCGGTGCTGTGGTAAACGTCGTCGTAGCGGGGCGAATACGGGATGCCTTCGGCAGACAGGATCGGCTCGGCGGGCTCTAGTGCGCGCGGCATGGGACAGGAAACTCGGCGAAAAGCAAAATGCCCGGGCGGATTCGCCGGGGCGTGGGAGGGGGTGGGCAACTCGCGCCGGATGGTAGCATAGCGGCCTTCCCGCAGACCGCACCGCCCTGCCCCTTGATTTGCGCCGCCCAGGCGCCCCGCTCCACATGCTCAGCTACCGTCACGCCTTCCACGCCGGCAACCATGCCGATGTCCTCAAACACGCCGTCGTGGTGCAACTGCTCGAGCACCTGGCGCAGAAGGACAAGGCGTTCTGGTATATCGACACCCACGCCGGCGCCGGCCTCTATGCGCTGGACCACGCCTACGCACAGAAGAAGGCCGAGTTCGAAACCGGCATCGCGCCGCTGTGGCGCGCCGCCGCCGGCGGCACACAGCTGCCGGCGATGCTGGACGAATACCTGGACCAGGTGCGCGCGCTCAACCCGGACGGCAACCTGCGCCACTACCCCGGCTCGCCCTGGCTGGCCTGGCAGATGCTGCGCGAGCACGACCGGCTGCGGCTGTTCGAGCTGCACAGCACCGAGATCCAGGTGCTGCGCGACAACTTCCGCGGCGCCGGGCGCCGCGTCATGCTGTACGACGGCGACGGCTTCGGCGGCATCAAGGCCATCCTGCCTCCGCCGCCGCGCCGCGCGCTGGTGCTGGTCGATCCGTCCTACGAGGACAAGCAGGACTACGCCCGCACCGTGCAGACCATCCGCGACGGGCTGGAGCGTTTTGCCACCGGCGTCTATGCGGTCTGGTACCCGCAGGTGCAGCGGCGCGAATCGGTGCAGCTGCCGGTGCAGCTCAAGGGCCTGCCGCTCAAGAGCTGGCTGCACGTGACCCTGACCGTCAGGCATCCGGTCGAGGGCGGCCTGGGCCTGCATGGCAGCGGCATGTTCATCGTCAATCCGCCGTGGCGGCTGAAGGAATCGCTGCAGCAGGCCATGCCGGTGCTGACCGACCTGCTCGGCCAGGACGACGGCGCAAAGTTCACGCTCGAAGCCGAGGAGAGCTGAGGCGGCGCACCAGCCAGTCCAGCGCCATGCCCGCGGCCAGGCCGACGCTGTCGGCCAGCAGGTCGAGCCAGTCGGCCTCGCGGTAGACGGTCTGCCCCTGCAGCAGCTCGATCAGCCCGCCGTACGCCACCAGCCCCAGCAAGACGGCCCAGCCACGGCCGCTGTAGGCGCGCCGGCCCAGCACGCCCAGCACCGCGAACGCCAGCATATGGTTGCCCTTGTCCCAACCGGTGGTCGGCAAGGGCTGCGTCGGCGGCATCAGCGAAAGCGCCAGCACCGCGGCCGCACAGCCCCAGAACAGCAGGCGCCAGCGTAGCGGGGTCAGGGTCGGGAAGGCAGTCATCGGCATGTGCTCGGCATCTGGAAAGCCGACAATATATCCCTGCCGCTTGCCGCCGCCACCGGAGCACCCGGCGGGGCTGGATTCCCCCCGCGCCTTGCGCTACAATCCGCAGCCTCGTTGCACTGCAGGCGCGAGCCACGCCGACACCACGGTTCGGCGGCCAGTGCCGGCAGCAGCGGACAGAAGAAAGGCGGGCAGTTCCAGCCGCCTTTTTTGCTTTCCTGTCCGGCGCAAGCCAGCGAGCATCGCGGCCGCCCGCCCGGGCAGCGCCGCAAGGACCGCGAGGGTGGCGAAATTGGTAGACGCACCAGGTTTAGGTCCTGACGCCAGCAATGGTGTAGGGGTTCGAGTCCCCTCCCTCGCACCACCCGCCTTTCAAGTGGCGGGCTGACAACTTCCGTTTTCAAATCCCCTTAGACCCGCTTCTCCCGGCAGGAACCCCCACGCCGCGGCACTTTCCAGCCTGCGCCAGCGACGGTATCATTCCGCCATCGTATCGATAATCGATACATGCGTATATTGGTGCAATACTCATTCATCGTGGTGCAGCCATCCCGCGGATGGTGCCGCCCGGCCTCTCGCCCGCGACGCAACTATGCCGTCAAAACCCGCCCCGTCCCCCGCGCCCGACCGCGACAACCCGCTGTTCAACCAGTCGCTGGAAAAAGGCCTCGAAGTCCTGCGTGCGTTCAACGGCGTCCATCGCACGCTGACCCTGTCGGAGCTGGCCGCGCTGACCGGCATGAACAAGAGCTCGGCGCAGCGCACCATCCATACGCTGGAAGCGCTGGGCTATGTCGACAAGCACCCGCAGACGCGCCGCTTCCGGCTGACGCCGCGGGTGATGGAAATCGGCTACAACTACCTGGCGGCCGACGCGCTGATCCCGGTGGCCAGCCCCTACCTGTCGCAGCTGGCCGCAGCCAGCGGCGAGACCGCCAACCTGACCGAGCCGGTCGGGCTGGACATGGTCTACGTGGCCCAGCTGATGACCGCCAAACACATGCCGGTGCTGACGCCGGTGGGCATGCGCATCCCGATGTATTGCACCAGCTCCGGCCGGGCCTACCTCAGCACGCTGCCCGACGAGCAGGTCCTGCCGATGCTGGAGCAGTCGGCACGCGTGGCGCGCACGCCCGCGACGCTGACCGGCGTGGATGCGATCTTCGAGCGCGTGGCGGCGTGCCGCCGGCTGGGCTACGCCAGCAATGAAGAGGAACTGTTCATCGGCGACATGGGCCTGGCCGCGCCCATCGTCAACAGCCAGGGCGTGGCGGTCGGCGCGGTGCACGTGTCGCCGCCGGCCAGCCGCTGGCGCATGGCCGAGGCACAGAAAAAGCTGGCGCCGCTGGTGATGGAATGCGCGCGGGCGATCTCGCGCTCGATCGCCCACTGAGTCCCGGCACGGCGAACGCCCGCCGACTTGGGCAGGGGTGGTAGAACACCTTAGTGCCGGTGCCTTTCGCGGGCCCTTGCCGCGATCTATGCTGAAGGTGTCGGGGCGGCACCGAGCCGCTCCGGCATCTTCACCTCAGCCCTGATCGGAGGGCATATGAAATTCCCCGCCTTACTGTTGGCAGCGTCGATGGCCGCTGGCTGGTCATCGCTCGCCTATGCTGCCGGATGCCAGTACGACATGCAGTGCAAAGGAGAGCGGATCTGCCAGCAAGGGCAGTGCGTCTTTCCTGACGCGGAAGAAACCGCGGAGGCCGGTGGGCCGGCGCCACTGCCGGCGACCAAGCGCACGCCGGCGCCGCCGCCAGCCCGTGGGTGCTGCACCGTGGCAGGCAAGCTCAAGCTGTCACCGGCCGCGGCCTCGGATACCAGCCTGGCAAGCGGCGATGCGTGCCAGGGGCTGACCGCCTCGGGCAAGCCGGTTCCCGGCACGATCTGCAACTAGCCCCGGATCTGGCGCGGGCGCCTAGCGCGCGTGCGCCAGCATGGCCTGCAGCAGCACGTTGGCGCCCGCCTCGATGTGCTCGGGCAGCGCGTCTTCCAGCTCGTTATGGCTGATGCCGTCCTTGCACGGCACGAAGATCATGCCGGTGGGCGCGCGCCGCGCGACGTAGACCGCGTCGTGGCCGGCGCCGCTGACCACGTCCATATGCGGCAGGCCCAGCGCCGTGGCCGCGCGCCGCACGCTGTCCACGCATTCGGGCGCGAACACGCACGGCTCGAACTTCACCACCTGGCGGGTTTCTACCTCCACGCCGGCGGCCACGGCAATGCCTTCGAATGCCGCCTGCATGGCCGCGTGCATGCGGTCCAGCCCGGCCTGCGACAGGTTGCGGAAGTCGACCGAGAAATCGACCCGGCCCGGAATCACGTTGCGCGAGTTCGGCGTGACCTGCAGATAGCCGACCGTGCCGCGCCCGTGCGGCGCCTCGTCGCGCGCGATCTGGTTGACCGCCTCGACCATGCGCGCGGCCGCCAGCATCGCGTCGTGGCGCAGCGCCAGCGGCGTCGGGCCGGCGTGCGCGTCCATGCCGGTCACGGTCACGTCGTACCACTGCTGGCCCAGCGCGCCCGAGACCACGCCGATCGGCATGCCGGCCGCCTCCAGCACCGGCCCCTGCTCGATATGCGCCTCGAAGTAGGCCGCGAACATGCCGCCCGGCACCGCGCCCGCCGGCTGCGCGCCGCGGTAGCCGATGGCCGCCAGCGCGTCGCCCACGCTGACGCCATCCACATCGGCCTGCGCGCGCGCAAAGGCCGCGTCGAACTCTCCGGCGAACACGCCCGAGCCCATCATCACCGGCGTGAAGCGCGTGCCCTCCTCGTTGGTCCAGAACGCAAGCTCCAAGGGCGCGCGCGTGACGATGCCCAGGTCGTCGAGCGTGCGCATGACCTCCAGCCCGGCCAGCACGCCGAAGTTGCCGTCGAACTTGCCGCCCGAGGGCTGGGTGTCGATATGGCTGCCGGTGGCCACGGCGCGCGCGTCGGGGTCGCTGCCGGCGCGGCGCGCGAAGACGTTGCCGATCTCGTCGACGCGCACGTCGAGGCCGGCCTCGCGGCACCACTGCACCACCAGGTCGCGCCCCTTGCGGTCGGCTTCGGTCAGCGCGATGCGGCACACGCCGCCCCTGGGCGTGGCGCCGATCGCGGCGAGGTCCATCAGCGATTGCCACAGGCGGGCGCCATTGATGCGGGGAAGGTGTAGCTGGTCCATGTCTGGTTGCGGGTGGGGTGGAAGGAGAGGAAACGCCAGCAGGTTCAGCAAGAAGCAGACCACCGTCGCCCGCACTTCGGCCCGGGTTCCCGGCCCTGCCACCGTGGCACATGACTTGCTTTGCAGACATCGGTCCCCTCAAGCCAACCCAGGAGCAAGCCTGTGCACCACGATCCGTCCCCTCTCGCAAAAGGTCTCAAGTCAGCTGCCTCGGTCATGAGCGCCGCCGTGCTGGCGCTGCTCGCGCTGCCCGGTGCCGCCCATGCCGACAAGGTGCTGCGCATCGGCATGACCGCCGCCGACATCCCGCGCACGCTCGGCCAGCCCGACCAGGGCTTCGAGGGCAACCGCTTCTCCGGCATCCCGATGTACGACGGCCTCACCCAATGGGACCTGTCCCGGGGCAACGGCCCCAGCCTGCTGATCCCGGGCCTGGCCACCGAATGGAAGGTCGACGCCGCCGACAAGACCAGATGGGTGTTCAAGCTGCGCCCCGGCGTCAAGTTCCACGACGGCACCCCGTTCAACGCCGATGCCGTGGTCTGGAACGTCGGCAAAGTGCTGGACAAGACCGCCAGGCAGTTCGATCCCAGCCAGGTCGGCGTGACCGCCTCGCGCATGCCGACGCTGCGCACGGCCAAGAAGATCGACGACCTCACCGTCGAGCTGGTCACCTCCGAGCCGGATTCGTTCCTGCCCTACAACCTGACCAACCTGTTCATGGCCTCGCCCACGCAGTGGGAGAAGAAATTCGCCGCGGTGCCGGCCTCGGTCACCGATCCGGTCGAGCGCTCCAAGCAGGCCTGGGTCGCGTTTGCCGCCGACGCCGCCGGCACCGGGCCGTTCAGGATGAGCCGCCTGGTGTCGCGCGAGCGCCTGGAAGTGGTGCGCAATGCGCAATACTGGGACGCGAAGCGCGTGCCAAAAATCGACAAGGTGGTGATGGTGCCGATGCCCGAGGCCAACGCGCGCACCGCCGCGCTGCTGTCGGGCCAGGTCGACTGGATCGAAGCCCCGGCACCCGACGCCATCGCCCAGATCAAGAGCCGCGGCTTCCAGGTCTATGCCAACGCGCAGCCGCACATGTGGCCGTGGCAGCTGTCGTTCGCGCCCGGCTCGCCGTGGCTGGACAAGCGCGTGCGCCAGGCCGCCAACCTGTGCGTCAACCGCGCCGGGCTGAAGACCCTGCTGGGCGGCTACATGGCCGAGGCCAAGGGCATCGTCGAGGCCGGCAACCCGTGGTGGGGCAATCCGAAATTCGACATCAAGCACGACCCGGCCGCGGCAAAGAAGCTGATGCAGGAGGCCGGCTACTCGGCCGCCAAACCGGTCAAGGTCAAGGTGCAGGTGTCGGCGTCGGGCTCCGGCCAGATGCAGCCGCTGCCGATGAACGAATACGTGCAGCAGAACCTGAAGGAGTGCTTTATCGATGTCGACTTCGACGTGGTCGAGTGGAACACCCTCTTCACCAACTGGCGCGTCGGCGCCAAGGACGCCAGCGCGCACGGCGCCAACGCCATCAACGTCAGCTTTGCGGCGATGGACCCGTTCTTCGCCATGGTGCGCTTTGTCAGCACCAAGACCCAGCCGCCGGTCTCGAACAACTGGGGCTACTTCGGCAATGCCGAGTTCGACAAGCTGATCGAGAACGCGCGCACCTCGTTTGACGAGAAATCGCGCGACGCGGCGCTGGCCAGGCTGCATGCCCGCATCGTCGAGGAGTCGCCGTTCGTGCTGATCGCGCACGACGTCGGCCCGCGCGCGATCTCGAAGAAGGTCAAGGGCGTGGTGCAGCCGCAGAGCTGGTTTATCGATATCGCGACGATGTCGATGGACTGATCCCGGCCGCGCCCGACGGACGCCGCGCGGCAGCCCCGCCGCCGCGCGGCCCGGCAATCCCGCCCTGTCTCCCCCGCGTGCCGCGCACTGCGCACGCGCGCCCCAATTTGCCGGATCCTCCCATGCAATACCTGTTCCGCCGCATCCTCTATGCCATCCCGATCCTGCTTGGGGTGGCGCTGCTGTGCTTCTCGCTGGTCCATATCGCCCCCGGCGATCCGCTGGTGTCGGTGCTGCCGCCCGACGCCTCCGAAGACCTGCGCCGCCAGCTGACCGCGCTCTACGGCTTCGACAAGCCCTTCCTGGAGCAATTCGTGCACTGGCTGGGCCGCGCGCTGCAGGGCGACCTGGGCACTTCGATCGCCACCAGCCGGCCGGTGATGGCCGAAGTCGGCGCCGCCGTGGTCAATTCCCTGCGCCTGGCCACCGTGGCCACGCTGATCGGCTTCAGCTTCGGCTGCCTGTTCGGCTTTGTCGCCGGCTACCTGCGCGATTCGGTGGCCGACCGCACCGCGTCGCTGCTGTCGGTGCTGGGCGTCAGCATCCCGCACTACTGGCTGGGCATGGTGCTGGTGATCGCGTTCTCGGTGCTGCTGGGCTGGCTGCCGGCCACCGGCGCCGGGCCGGGCGGTTCGGGCGACTGGGCGTGGGACTGGGAGCACATGCAGTACATGCTGCTGCCGGCGGTGACCATGTCGGTGATCCCGATGGGCATCGTGGCGCGCACGGTGCGCGCGCTGGTGGCCGAGACCCTGGCCAACGAGTTCATCGTCGGCCTGCGCGCGCGCGGCCTGTCCGATATGGCCGTGTTCCGCCATGTGGTCAAGAACGTGGCGCCAACCGCGCTGTCGGTGATGGGCCTGCAGCTGGGCTACCTGCTGGGCGGCTCGATCCTGATCGAGACAGTGTTCTCGTGGCCCGGCACGGGCTTCCTGCTCAACTCTGCCATCTTCCAGCGCGACTTCCCGCTGCTGCAGGGGACCATCCTGGTGCTGGCGGTGTTCTTCGTGCTGCTCAACCTGCTGGTCGATGCGCTGCAGACGCTGTTCGACCCGCGCATCCAGCGCAACTGAGGAGGCCGACATGGACATGACCCTCGACCAATCACCGGCCGCCGCTGCGGTGCAGCGCTCGCCCGGCTACTGGACCACGGTCGGCCGGCGCCTGCTGCGCAACCGGCTGGCCATGCTGGCTGCGCTGGTGCTGCTGGGGCTGGTGCTGATGGCGCTGTTCGCCCCGGCACTGATGCCGGCCGACCCGTACGCGGCATCGATCCTCAAGCGCCTCAAGCCGATCGGCACCGAGCACTTCCCGCTCGGCACCGACGAGCTGGGACGCGACATGCTGTCGCGGCTGATGCTGGGCGCGCGGCTGTCGCTGTTCATGGGCATCACGCCGGTGCTGCTGGCCTTTGTCATCGGCAGCGCACTCGGCATCGTCGCCGGCTATGCCGGCGGCTGGACCAACACCGTGATCATGCGGCTCACCGACGTCCTGTACGCCTTCCCGTCGGTGCTGCTGGCGATCGCGCTGTCGGGCACGCTGGGGGCGGGCGTGGGCAATGCGCTGCTGTCGCTGACCATCGTCTTTATCCCGCAGATCGTGCGCGTGGCCGAAAGCGTGACCACCCAGGTGCGCAACCGCGAGTTTGTCGATGCGGCGCGTGCTTCCGGGGCGTCGTCGCTGACCATCGTGCGCGCCCATGTGCTCAACAACGTGCTTGGTCCGATCTTCGTCTATGCCACCAGCCTGATCTCGGTGTCGATGATCCTGGCCTCGGGGCTTTCCTTCCTGGGCCTGGGCGTCAAGCCGCCCGAGCCGGAGTGGGGCCTGATGCTCAACACGCTGCGCACGGCCATCTACACCCAGCCATGGGTTGCCGCCCTGCCCGGCGCCATGATCTTCCTGACCTCGGTCTCGTTCAACCTGCTGGCCGACGGCATCCGCTCGGCCATGGAAATCAAGGACTGAACCATGCCAGCACTGATGCAGGCCCCTTCCTTACAGTCCGGCCGCGACGTCGGCGGCCCGGCCCAGCCGCTGGTGATCGCCCACCAGCTGGTCAAGCACTTTCCCATCAAGTCCGGTCTGCCTGGCCTGCGCGCGCGTGCCGCGTCGGTGCGCGCGGTCGATGGCGTCAGCTTCGACGTGCTCAAGGGCGAGACCCTGGGCGTGGTCGGCGAGTCCGGCTGCGGCAAGTCCACCACCGCGCGGCTGCTGATGCAGCTGACGCAGCAGGACAGCGGCGAGCTGATCTTCGACGCGCAGGGCGTGGGCTCGGCCCAGCTGCCGATGAAGCAGTTCCGCAGCCAGGTGCAGATGGTGTTCCAGGACAGCTATTCGTCGCTGAACCCGCGCCTGACCATCGAGGAATCGATCGCCTTCACGCCTCGCGTCCATGGCGTGCCGGCGCGCGAAGCCACCGAGCGCGCCCGCTACCTGCTGCAGCGCGTCGGGCTGGATCCGGCACGTTTTGCCGGGCGCTATCCGCACGAGCTGTCGGGCGGGCAGCGCCAGCGCGTCAACATTGCCCGCGCGCTGGCACTGCGCCCGCGGCTGGTGATCCTGGACGAGGCGGTCTCGGCACTGGACAAGTCGGTGGAGGCGCAGGTGCTGAACCTGCTGCTGGACCTGAAGGCCGAGTTCGACCTGACCTACGTCTTCATCAGCCACGACCTCAACGTGATCCGCTACCTGTGCGACCGCGTGATGGTGATGTACCTGGGCAAGGTGGTGGAGATCGGGGATACCGAGACCCTTTATCGGCAGCCGGCGCACCCGTACACGCGCGCGCTGCTGGCGTCGATGCCGTCGATGGACCCGGACCGCCGCACCGCGGTCGCGCCGCTGGCGGGCGATCCGCCCAATCCGATCAACCCGCCGCCCGGCTGCAGCTTCCATCCGCGCTGCGCCATGGCGCAGGACGTGTGCGCGCGGCGCGAGCCGCAGCTGACCGACCTGGTGGCCGGGCATCCGGTCGCCTGCCTGCTGGCCACCGCGCCCTGAGGAGCCCACCATGTCCACCACCCCACAAAGCACACCCGGCGCGCCGATGATCTCGGTGCGGGACCTGCACGTCACCTTCTCCGGCGGCGGCAAGACCATACGCGCCGTCAACGGCGTCTCGCTCGACGTGGGCGCCGGCGAGGCCGTGGCCCTGATCGGCGAATCCGGCTCCGGCAAGAGCGTCACGCTGCGCGCACTGATGCGCCTGCACCCGCCGCGCCGCACCCGCATGGCAGGCCAGATCCGCGTCGACGGCGCCGACGTGATGGCGCTCGACCAGCGCGCGCTGGCCCGGCTGCGCGGCGGCACCATGGCGATGGTGTTCCAGGAGCCGCTGCTGGCGCTGGACCCGGTCTACACCGTGGGCCAGCAGATCGTCGAATGCATCCGCACCCACGACAAGGTCTCGGCCGCCGAGGCGCGCAAGCGCGCGCTGCAGGCGCTCGAGTCCGTGCGCATTCCCAGCCCGGAGCGGCGGCTGGCGGCATATCCGCACGAGATGTCGGGCGGCATGCGCCAGCGCGCGATGATCGCGCTGGCACTGTCGGCGCGGCCCAGGATCCTGCTGGCCGACGAGCCCACCACCGCGCTGGACGCCACCGTGCAGATCCAGGTGCTGATCCTGCTGCGCGAGCTGCAGCGCGAACTGGGGCTGTCCATTGTCTTCGTCACCCACGATATCGGCGCCGCGGTGGAGATCGCCGACCGCGTCGCGGTGATGTACGGCGGGCGCATTGTCGAGGAAGGCCCGATCCGGACCCTGCTGCGCGCGGCGCGCCACCCCTACACCATCGCCCTGCTGCAGAGCCGCCAGCATGGCATGGACCGCGGCCAGCGGCTGCAGGCCATCGGCGGCGCCCCGCCCGACCTGGCCGCGCTGCCGCCGGGCTGCACCTTCGCGCCACGCTGCCCGCATGCGCGCCCGCAATGCCTGGCCGAGGTGCCGCGGGCGGTCACCGTCGGCACCGGCCACCGCGTCAGCTGCGTGCTGGCCACCGAACCCGCGGTCGCCACCGCGGCATGACCCCCATTCCAGAACCCCAACGTATTCCAGGCCCCCCATGACGCTTGCCACCCATCCTGCCCGTGCCTTCATGCCGTACCCTCAGATTGCGGTCCCACACGCCGCCAGCGGCCCGCTGCAGGGCCTGAGCTTTGCCGTGAAGGACCTGTTCGACGTTGCTGGCTATCCGACCGGCGGCGGCAATCCGCACGTGCTGGCGCGCTCGGGCATCAAGCCCGCGACCGCGCCGGCGGTGCAGCGGCTGCTGGATGCCGGCGCCGCCTTCGTCGGCAAGACCCATACCGACGAGCTGGCCTTCTCCATGAACGGCCAGAACGCCCACTACGGCCGCCCGGTCAACGGCGCGGCACCGGACCGCATCACCGGCGGCTCGTCGTCGGGCTCGGCCTCGGCGGTATCGAACAGTTTGTGCGACTTTGCGCTGGGTTCCGACACCGGTGGCTCGGTGCGCGCGCCCGCCAGCCATTGCGGCCTGTTCGGCATCCGCCCCACGCACGGGCGCATTTCGCTGGAGCGCTGCCTGCCGCTGTCGGAGAGCCTGGATACCTGTGGCTTTTTTGCGCGCGACATCGGCACCTTTGCACGCGTGGCCGAGGTGCTGTTCGGCGCGGACCCGGCGCCGCTGCCGGCCGCACCGCGGCTGCTGTCCGCGTCCGACCTGTTCGGCCAGCCGACCCCGGAAGCCCGCGACGCGCTGGCGCCGGCTGTCGCCCGGATCGAAGCCGCGCTGGGCCACGCCGCGCCAGTCACCGTAGCCGACCGGCCGCTGTCCGAGCTGTGGTGGGCGTTCCGCTACGTGCAGGGCTGGGAGGCATGGCACTGCGACGGCGAACTGATCGAGCAACACGGACTGGAGCTGGGTGCCGATGTCGCGGCACGCTTCGCCTTCTCGAAGGCCGTCACCCGCAGCCAGTTCGACGAAGCCAGCGCCGTGCGCCGCGACTTCACCGCGCACCTGGGCCGGCTGCTGGGGCAGGACGGCGTGCTGGTGCTGCCGACCATGCCCGATATCGCACCGTTGCGCGCAGAGCCGATCGAATCCCTGGAGACCTACCGCAACCTCGCCGCCCAGACGCTGTGCCTGACGCCGCTGAGCGGCTTCCCGCAGTTGAACCTGCCGCTGGCCGGCCGCGACGGCGCACCGCTCGGCATCTCGCTGCTGGGGCCGGCGGGCAGTGACCGCAGCCTGGTCGCTCTGGCGGAGCGGATCATGGCGCACCAGGCATGAACCAGTAACGCAAGGGCCACGCGGGTGGGCACACAGCGCCCCACCCGCATCAGGTGGCCCGCCACCCGAAGGCGCCGCCAGCCAGCCCGGCGCTCCTACAATGCCGTGATCGCATTGGTCCGCCGGCCCGCGCCGCACGGACAAGAGGAGCCCAGCATGTCCCCGGCCGGAGCCGCGCCAGCAGAATCCGCCCGCCAGTCCGCCACACCTGCCTTTGCGGTCACGCCGACCAAGCTGGTGCCGCCCCGCGGCGCCCGCCCGCTGATGCCGCGCGACACGCTGCTGGCGCGCCTGGCCGAGGCGCGGCGCCAGCGCTGCGTGGTGATCCAGGGACCGGCCGGCTGCGCCAAGACCAGCACGCTGGCGGCGTGGCGCCAGGCCCTGCTGACGCTGGACTTCGACGTCGCCTGGCTGTCGCTCGCCCCGGAAGACAACAGCGTCGCGGCCTTCTTCAACGGCGTGGTCGCCAGCCTGGCCACCGTGGATCCGGCCATCGTGCGCGATGCCTGGGTGCTGATGGGCCGCGACGGCCACCAGTCCGCGGTCGAGCACTGGGTGATCACGCTGGTGCGGGCCATCGGCGCACGCCGGCGCGAGCTGGTGCTGATGCTCGACGACGTCCATCACCTGGACGACCCCGGCGTGGTGCTGGCGCTGCGCTGGCTGCTCGACTACGCGCCACCGCAACTGCACGTGGTGCTGGCCTCGCGCACCGCGCCGCCGCTGTCGCTGGCGCGGCTGCGCACGCAGGGGCTGCTGTCGTCATTCGGGCTGGCCGACCTGCGCTTCTCGGCACAGGAATCCGCCCGCTTCCTGCAGGAACAACTGGGCCACGTCGACGCCCGCGATGCCGGCCGGCTGCATGAACTCACCGACGGCTGGGCCGCCGGCCTGCAGCTCTTTGCCATCGACCTGAAGGGCAAGCGCGGCGGATCGTACAACCCGGTCCAGGTGCGCGACGCACAGACCTTTGCCAGCTATTTCGAGCGCGAGGTGCTGGTGCGGCTGACGCCGGACGACCTCGGCCTGCTCACCCGCATGGCGCTGTGCCACCGCTTTTGCGGCGCGCTGTGCGCCACCCTGCTGGGCCGGCCCGAAGCCGCCGCCGAGATCACCGCGCGGCTCGCGCACCTGGCGCGCGACGACCTTTTCATCGCGCAGATCGGCAACGACAGCGATGGCGAAGCCTGGTACCGCCTGCACCCGCTGTTGCGCGAGGTGCTGCTTGGACGCCTGGGCGGGCTGCCGCACGGCACGCAGGCCGCGATGCACGCAGCGGCCTGGCAGTGGTTCAACACGCATGGCGACGTCGACGAGGCCGTGCGCCATGCGGTGCTGGCCGGCGACAGCGCGGCCGCCGCCGACATGGTGCACGGCCGCGCGCACGGCCTGCTCGCGCGCGGCGAACTCAGCCAGCTGGCCGCGCTGGTGCGGCAACTGCCGGCCGAGCAGATCCGGGCCCGCTTCGGCCTGCTGCTGGTCCAGGCTCACCTGCAGATGTATGCCGGCGATGCCGAGGGGCTTCAGGACAGCCTGCAGCGGATGCGGGCCCAGGCCGGGCGCCTGGGCCCGCGCGAGCACTATGCGCTGGCGATATTGCAAGGCAGCATGGCGCTGCTGCGCGATGACTCCGATGCCGTCGCCAACCTGCTGCCGACGCTGCAGCGCGTGCCCGCCGGCGCTGACGACTTCACCCTGACCGGGCGCGGCAACATCCTGTCGTGGATGCATATCTACCGCGGCGAATACGACCAGGCGCGGCGCGTGATCGAGGATGGCGCACCCTGCGACGGCGCGCCGCGCGGCACGCTGCTGGGCCGCTGCATGGGCGGCATGACGCACGCGGTCGAGGGCCAGGTGCTGGTGGCCGAACGCGTCCTGCATGACGTGCTGGCCGACGCCGAGCAGCGCGGCGCCGCCTGCGCCGGCGTGGCCTGCATGGCGGCCGCGCTGCTGGGCGAGACCCTGTACGAACTCAACGATGTCGAGGCTGCCGCCAGCCTGCTCGATGCCCGCATCGATGTGCTGGTGCGCATCTCGATCCCAGACACCGTGCTGCGCGCGCTGCTGGCGCTGTCCTGCAGCCGCTGGCACGCCGGCGACCACGCCGGTGCGCTGGCGTGCCTGGACCGGCTGGAGCGCTACGGGCAGCGCCACCGGGTCGACCGCCTGGTGGCCGGGGCCCTGTCGCTGCGCTCGCGCCGGCTGCTGGACGACGGCCATGTCGACGCCGCCGACGACGCCCTGCTGCGGCTGGAAACGCTGGCAGCCCGGCATGCCGGCGCGGTGCGCAGCACCGCCTGGGAAGTGCGGGTCCACGCCGACCTGGCCCGCATCGGCATGTGCCTGCACCACAACGATTTCGACGGCGCGCTGGCGCGCCGGGAGCCGCTGGCCGCGCTGTCCGAGGCCGGCGGGCGCTGGTCCCGCGTGGCCACCTTGCGCGTGCTGATGGCGCTGGCCCACCAGGGCCGCCGCGATCCCGCCGCCGCGCGCCGGCAGCTGGTCGACGCGCTGCGCATCGGCCACCGCCACGGGCTGGTGCGCAGCCTGCTCGACGCCTCGCCGCAGGTGCCGGCCATGCTGGCGGCGCTGGCCGGCGATGACAGCCTGGACCCGGTGCTGGCGTTCTACGCGCAGCGCCTGGCCGACGCCGCCGGTACGGGCGCGTCCGCCAGTCCCGCTCCCTCGCCGGCCGCCCAACTCGCGCGCCTGGCCACCCTCAGCGAGCGCGAGCAGGAGGTGCTGGGCCTGCTGGCGCAGGCCATGCCGAACAAGAAGATCGCGCGCATCCTCAACGTGTCGCTCGACACGGTCAAGTGGCACCTGCGCAATGTCTACGCCAAGCTGGAAGTCACCGGACGTGACGAAGCCGTGGCCCGGCTGCGCGACGCCGGTGCCCTGCCCACCCCCTGATCTACCCCACCTACACCACCGGTGTAGGGACTTCCCACCCGCCCCCGGCCACACTGGTTCCAACGAGGCAGCGACACCGCTGCCGTCCACCAGTCAGACCGGGAGCCATCGATGGAAATCATCCGCAACGTCTATCGCGAAGACCACGAGATGTTCAGGGAAACCGCGCGCCGCTTCTTCGAGCGCGAATGCCTGCCGCGCCAGGCCGCCTGGGACCAGGCCGGCTGCGTCGACCGCGAGACCTGGCTCAAGGCCGGCCGCGAAGGCCTGCTGTGCGTCACCGTGCCCGAGGAATACGGCGGCGGCGGCGGCGATTTCGGCCACTCCGCCGTGCTGGCCGAGGAATACCACCGTTCCGGCATCTCCGGCCCGAGCTTCTCGGTGCATTCGGACATCACCGCGCCCTACATCGTGCGCCTGGGCACCGAGGAACAGAAGCGCAAGTGGCTGCCCGCGATCTGCCGCGGCGAGAAGATCCTGGCCATCGCCATGACCGAGCCCGGCAGCGGCTCCGACCTGAAGTCGATCCGTACCAGCGCCGTGCGCGACGGCGACGAGTTCGTCATCAACGGCAGCAAGACCTTCATCTCCAACGGCCTGAACGCCGACATGATCGTGGTGGTCTGCAAGACCGATCCGGCGGCGGGCGCCAAGGGCGTGAGCCTGATCATGGTCGAGGCCGAGCGCGCGGGCTTCCGCCGCGGGCGCAAGCTGGAGAAGGTCGGCCAGCATGCCGCCGACACCGCCGAGCTGTTCTTCGACAACGTGCGCGTGCCGGTCACCAACCTGATCGGCAACGAGAACGGCGGCTTTATCCACCTGATGGAAGAACTGCCGCAGGAACGCCTGATCATCGCCGTCTACTGCGCCGCCAAGCTGGAGCGCCAGCTTGAGCTGACGCTGCAGTACGTGAAGGACCGCCGCGCCTTCAACCAGACCGTGTGGGACTTCCAGAACACCAAGTTCAAGCTGGCCGACGTCAAGGCCCAGGCCGTGGCGGTGCGCACCATGGTCGACTACTACATCGGCAAGCACATGGTGCAGAAGCTGTCGCTGCAGGAGGCGGCCATCGCCAAGCTGTACGCCACCGAGACCCTGTGGAAGTGCATCGACGACATGGTGCAGCTGCACGGCGGCTACGGCTACATGCTCGAGTACCCGATCGCGCGCGCCTTTGTCGACATGCGCGTGACCCGCATCTTCGGCGGCACCAGCGAAGTGCTGCGCGACCTGATCGCGCGCAAGCTCTGAGCCCCTTTTTCGAAACCTCCTTCAGGAATCCATCATGAGCGAGAAAGTCCTGGTTGCCGGCGTCGGCATGATCCCCTTCGCCAAGCCCGGCGCAAGCCTGAGCTACACCGAAATGGGCGCCGAGGCCACGCGCCGCGCACTGGCGGACGCCGGCATCGGCTACGAGCAGGTGCAGCAGGCCTTTGCCGGCTATGTCTACGGCGACTCCACCTGCGGCCAGACCGCGCTGTATGAAGTCGGCATGACCGGCATCCCCATCATCAACGTCAACAACAACTGCTCGACCGGCTCGACCGCGCTCTACCTGGCGCGCAAGGCGATCGAGAGCGGCGATGCCGACTGCGTGCTGGCGCTGGGCTTCGAGCAGATGCAGGCCGGCGCGCTGAAGTCGCACTGGGATGACCGCCCCGTCACCCGCGCCCGCTTCCAGCCGATCATGCACGGGCTGACCGCCGACATGGCGCACCTGCCGCAGGCCCTGCGCACCTTCGGCGGCGCCGGCCGCGAGCATATGCAGCGCTACGGCACCCGCATGGAAACCTTTGCCGCGGTGCGCGCCAAGGCCAGCCGCCATGCCGCCAACAACCCGCTGGCGCTGTTCCGCAAGGTCGTCACCACCGAAGACGTGATGAACGACGTGGAACTGCTGCCGGGCGTGATGACGCGCCTGATGGCCTGCCCCCCGACCTGCGGCGGCGCAGCGGCGATCCTGGTGTCCGAGCGCTTTGCCCGCCAGCACGGCCTGCGCACCGGCGTGCAGATCGTGGCGCAGGCGCTCACCACCGATCCGCCCGCCTCGTTCGACCCGCCGTCCATGCTGAACTACGTCGGCACCCACATGACGCGCGCGGCGGCCAACAAGGTCTACGAGCACGCCGGCATCGGCCCCGAGGACGTCGACGTGTGCGAGCTGCACGACTGCTTCGCGCACAACGAGGTGATCTCGTACGAAGCCCTGGGCTTCTGCCCCGAAGGCGGCGCCGAGAAGTTCGTCATGGACGGCGACAACACCTACGGCGGCAAGGTGGTGGTCAACCCGTCGGGCGGCCTGCTGTCCAAGGGGCACCCGCTGGGCGCCACCGGCCTGGCCCAGTGCTACGAACTGACGCACCAGCTGCGTGGCACCGCCGAGCATCGGCAGGTGGCAGGCGCAAAGCTGGCACTGCAGCACAACCTCGGCCTCGGCGGCGCCTGCGTGGTGACGCTGTATGGCAAGTACTGAGCCCCGGACCGCACCAAAGCAATGACGTGGCGCGCCGGCAGCATCGTGCTGCCGGCAGTGCCCCGCAAGGAGACCGCCATGAAACGTTCCACGCTTTCCCGCCTGCTGGGCCTTGGCCTGGCCTGCGCGATGCTGCTGCCGGCACTGCCGGCAAGCGCCGCCGACAGCTTCCCCTCGCGTCCGCTGCGCTTTATCGTGCCCCTGACGCAGGGCAGCGGCTCGGACACCGTCACCCGCTTCGTCGCCGATCTGGTGGGCAAGGACCTGGGCCAGCCGGCCGTGGTCGAGAACCGCCCCGGCGCCGACACCATCATCGCAGTGCAGAGCCTGCTCAACGCCCCGGCCGACGGCTACAGCATCCTGATGATCTCGCCCAGCGCCATGGTCATCAACCCGCTGGTCAACGACAAGCTGCCCTACGACCCGCGCGACATCCGCCCGCTGGCTGCCGCGATCCGCGCTTCGGCGGTGCTGGTCACGGGCGCCAATTCGCCCTACAAGAGCTTTGCCGACGTCCTCGCCGCCGCGCGCAGGAAGCCGCATACGGTCAGCCTGGCCAACTACAGCTACCACTATCGCCTGGGCGGGCTGCAGCTGCAGCAGATGGCGGGCATCGACCTGAACCACATTCCCTACAAGGGCGCGGCGCAGGTGCAGACCGACCTGATGGGCGGCGCGGTGGACCTGGCCCTGCTGGATGTCGGCGGCGCCCTGCCGCTGCTGCGCGCCGGCAAGCTGCGCCCGCTGGCCGTGACCACCCGCGCGCGCCATCCCGAACTGCCCGACGTGCCGACCGTGCGTGAAAGCGGCGTGGCCAACTATGAGCTGTCGGTGTGGATCGGCTTTGGCGTCAGCAGCAAGACGCCCGAGCCGATCGCGCAGAAGCTCGAGGCGTCGCTGCTGAAGGCGCTGGGCACGCCGGAGTTCCGCAATTTCGCCGCGCGCACGGCCTATGCCGAAGTGCTGGCCGAGCCGGGCAGGCAGATGCGCGCCATGATCGCCTCGGAGCGGGTGCGCTACGGGGAACTGGTCAAGAAGTACGACGTCAGCGCGCGCTGAAGGCGCCGCCCTGCACAACCCAGAGAACAGGATTCACCATGTCACAGCTTTGCAAGGATCGCGTGGTCGTCATCACCGGCGCCGGCCGCGGCATCGGGCGCGAATATGCGCTGGAGTTCGCCCGCCAGGGCGCGAAAGTGGTCGTCAACGATCTCGGCGGGCGCGGCGAAGGCGGCGGCGCCGCCAGCGGCCCGGCCCAGGAAGTGGTGGCCGAGATCCGCGCCGCCGGCGGCGAGGCCATCGCCAGCTTCGACGACGTGGCCGACTGGGCCGGCGCCGAGCGCATGATTCGCGCCGCCATCGACACCTTCGGCGGCCTCGACGTACTGGTCAACAATGCCGGCATCCTGCGCGACCGCACCCTGGTCAACATGACCGAGGAAGACTGGGATTCAGTGATCCGCGTGCATATGCGCGGCACCTTTGCGCCGTCGCGGCACGCAGCCGCCTACTGGCGCGAGGAATCGAAGGCGGGGCGCCAGCGCGCCGCGCGCCTGATCAACACCAGCTCGTCGTCTGGCCTGTACTGCAACGCCGGCCAGTCCAACTACGGCGCGGCCAAGGCCGGCATCGCCGCGATGTCGGTGATCGCCGCGCGCGAGCTCGATCGCTACGGCGTCACCGTCAACGCGATCTACCCGACCGCGATGAGCCGGCTGACCGAAGACATCTTCGCCAGGCGCCGCGCCGAGTTCACCGCCGGCGCCGCGCCGGGCTTCGATCCGCTCGATGCCGGCAACGTGGCGCCGCTGGTGGCGTGGCTGGGCAGCGTCGAGTCCGGCGACGTCACCGGGCGCGTGTTCGGCGTGCGCGGCGGGCGCATCACGGTGGCCGAAGGCTGGCACGCCGGCCCGCGCATCGAGAAGTCAGGCCGCTGGGACGCCGCCGAGCTTGGCCAGCTGATTCCCGCGCTGGTCCGCCAGGCCGCGGCCAATGCCGACACCTCGGGCGAGATCCCCGCCGCCTGATCACCGCACTGAGCACCGCACCATGAACCCGACCCCCAAGTACCTGGGCGATCACGCCGCCCTGAACCCCGAGAAGCCTGCCGCCATCAACGGCACCACCGGCGAGGTCCTGAGCTACGGCGAGCTGGACCAGCGCTCGAACCGCTTTGCCCAGTACCTGTACGCGCTTGGCCTGCGCCGCGGCGACCATATCGCGATGGTGCTCGAAAACAATATGCGCTGCTTCGAGCTGTGCTGGGCAGCGCTGCGTTCCGGGCTGCTGATCACCCCCGTCAACCGCTTCCTGACCGCGCCCGAGGCCGGCTACCTGATCGAGGACAGCCAGGCGCAGGTGGTGGTGACCTCCTACGCGATGCGCGAGCTGGCCGCCCAGCTGACTGACCTGATGCCGACCTGCCGCAGCCGGCTGATGGTGGACGGCACCATTCCCGGCTGGGACAGCTACGAAGCCGCCATCGCCGCGCACCCGGCCGGGCGCCTGGCCGAAGAATGGATGGGCGCGACCATGATCTACAGCTCCGGCACCACCGGCCGGCCCAAGGGCATCGTGCGCGCGCAGCCGCAGGGCCATGTGACCGAAGGCTCGGGCTCGCCGCGCCGGGCCCAGTTCGTTCGCTATGGCTTCGATGCCGATACCATCTACCTGTCGCCCGCGCCGCTGTACCACACCGCACCGCTCGGCTACGGGCTGGAGACCCAGTTCGGCGGCGGCACCGTGGTCTTCATGGAGAAGTTCGACGCGGTCGAGGCGCTGCGCATGCTCGAGCGCTACCGCGTCACCCACAGCCAGTGGGTGCCGACCATGTTCATCCGCATGCTCAAGCTGGAGCCGGCGCAGCGCGAGGCCTTCGACCTGTCCAGCCACCGCGTGGCGATCCACGCGGCCGCGCCCTGCCCGCAGGAAATCAAGCGCGAGATGATCGCCTGGTGGGGACCGATCGTGCACGAGTACTACGCCGCCACCGAAGGCAACGGCGTGGCCACGCTGAACACGGCGGAATGGCTGGCGCACCCGGGCTCGGTCGGCAAGGCGCTGGTGGGCGTGTTGCATATCTGCGACGAGGACGGCAACGAACTGCCCTGCGGCGAAAGCGGGCTGGTGTACTTCGAGCGCGAAGTCCTGCCGTTCCACTACCACAACGATCCGGAGAAGACCCGCGCCGCGCAGCACCCGCGCCACCCCACCTGGACCTCGGTGGGCGACATCGGCCGGATGGATGAAGACGGCTACCTGTACCTGACCGACCGCAAGGCGTTCATGATCATCTCCGGCGGCGTCAACATCTACCCGCAGGCGATCGAGGACGCGCTGGTGGTCCATCCCAGCGTCGGCGACGCCGCCGTGATCGGCGTGCCCAACGCGGAGATGGGCGAAGAGGTCAAGGCCATCGTCGAACCGGCCGCGGGCATCGCGCCGTCCCCCGAGCTGGCCGAGGCCCTGCTCGAATACCTGCGCGGCAAGGTGGCGCGCTACATGGTGCCGCGCTCGATCGACTTCACCGACGCCATGCCGCGGCTGCCCACCGGCAAGCTGTACAAGCAGGCCCTGCGCGACCGTTACTGGAAAGCCCAATGACCGTGGCGGCTGCCGCCACCTAGGAGTACGACGTGAGCCAATTGCTGGACGCCTTCCGCCTGACCGCGCTGCCGCCCGCGGCGGAAGCCTTGCGCGCCGAAGTCAGGCGCTTCCTGGCCGAGCACCTGCCAGCCGCCAGCGCCGATATCCGCGCGCGCTCGTGGATGGGTTTCGATGCCGGTTTCAGCCGCCGGCTGGCGCAACGCGGCTGGGTTGGCGTGACGCTGCCGGCCAGCTATGGCGGCGCCGGCATGGATGCGTTCCACCGCTTCGTGCTGGTGGAAGAGCTGCTGGCCGTTGGCGCCCCGGTGGCCGCGCACTGGGTCGCCGACCGCCAGAGCGGCCCGCTGATCCTGAAGTACGGCACGCCGGCGCAGAAGGACTTCTACCTGCCGCGCATCTGCAATGGCAGCGCCTTCTTCTGCATCGGCATGAGCGAGCCCGACTCCGGCTCGGACCTGGCCAGCGTGCGCACCCGCGCCACGCGTTGCGATGGCGGCTGGCGCCTGAGCGGGCGCAAGATCTGGACCACCAACGCGCACCATTGCCACTACATGATTGCGCTGGTGCGCTCGTCGGGGGTGCCGGAAGACCGCCAGAAGGGGCTGTCGCAGTTCATCATCGACCTGGCCGCGCCCGGCGTCACGGTGCGCCCGATCGTCGACCTGACCGGCGACGCGCATTTCTCCGAGGTCACCTTCGACGACGTGTTCCTGCCCGGTGACGCGCTGGTCGGCGCGGAAGGCGGCGGCTGGGAGCAGGTCACGGCGGAACTGGCGTTCGAGCGCAGCGGCCCGGAGCGGCTCTATTCCAGCATCGTGCTGGTGGACCGCTGGGTGCAGGCGCTGCGCGCCGGCGAGCCCTCGGACGCCGATGCCGCCAATGCCGCACTGCTCGGCAGCTTCGTGACCCAGCTGGCCACGCTGCGCAGCCTGTCGGTGGCCGTGACCGCGCGGCTGGCGCGCGGCGAAAGCCCGGTGGTGGAAGCGGCGCTGGTCAAGGACCTGGGCACGGAATTCGAGCAGTCCATCCCCGCCCTGCTCGAAGCCGTGACCAGCGCCGACCCCGGCGCCGCGCCGGACCCGGAGCTGTACCGCACGGTGGCTTTCCTGAGCCAGATCTCACCCACCTTCTCGCTGCGCGGCGGCACCCGCGAAGTGCTGCGCGGCATGATCGCCCGCGGCCTCGGCCTGCGCTGAGCCAACCAGACTTCCAGAGGGACGACATGTTTACCGAAGCCATCGAAGACATCCTGCGCGACCAAGCCACCCACGCCGCGCTGCGCGCCATCGAGGGCGGTGCGACACCCGCGCCGCTGTGGGCGGCTCTGGCCGATGCCGGCTTCCTGGAGCTGATGGCGCCGGAATCCGCGGGCGGCGCGGCCCTGCCGCTGCAGGCGGTCGGACCGGTCTTCACCCTCTTCGGCAGCCACGCGCTGCCGCTGCCGGCGGCGCAGGCCATCGCTGCCCGCGCGCTGCTGGCGCCCACGGGCAAGGCGGCGCCGGCAGGCATGATCACGCTGGCCGGCCAGTGCGCGCGTGGCGCCGACGGCACCATCACCGCACCGCTGCTGCCCTATGGCGCGATCGCGGACTGGGTGCTGGCCAACGTGGAAGGCGGCATGCTGCTGCTCGATGCGTCGCAGGCATCGCGCCAGCCGTCCGGCGTGCACGGCAGCCTGGCGGCCACGCTGACATGGGCCGCGCGGGACCTGCCGGGGCCGGTCGGCGACCATGGCGAGCGCGTGCGCGACTTCAGCGCCTCCATCCACGCGGCCGCGATGGCGGGCGCGATGGGACGCGTCTTCGACATGACGCTGCAGTACTGCAACGACCGCTCCCAGTTCGGCAAGTCGATCGGCAAGTTCCAGGCCGTGCAGCACCAGCTCAGCGTGATGGCGCAGCATGTGGCGGCGGCGGGGATCGCTGCGGAGCTCGCCTTTGCCGGCGACGGCCCCTTTCCCGCCCGCATGCCGGTGGCAATCGCCAAGGCCCGCACCAGCATGGCGGTGCCACTGGTCGCCGCCAGCGCGCACGCCCTGCACGGCGCCATCGGCGTGACCGAGGAATACGACCTGCAGCTCTACACCCGGCGCCTGCACGAGTGGCGCATGGCGGATGGCTCCGAGGCGTACTGGAACCGCCTCGCCGGCCAGGCCCTGCTGGCGCAGCCGCAGGCAACCATTACCGACTTCGTGCGCGAGACGCTCGCGGCCTGACCCCCTGCCTCCCCATGCAAGCCACGTTCCGTACCCGCATCACCGAGCTGCTGTCGATCCGCCACCCGATCCTGCTGGGCGGCATGCATCACCTGGGGGAATCGCGCATGGTCGCGGCCATGGTCAATGCCGGCGCGATGGGGTTCATCACCGCGCGCTCGTTCGACTCGCTGGCCGCGCTGCGCGACGACCTGCGCCGCTGCCGCGACCTGGCCGGCGGCCAGCCATTCGGGGTCAACCTGACGCTGGCGCGCCGGCCGGAGCAGAACCGCAACGTCCAGGCGTGGATCGATGTGGCGCTCACCGAAGGCGTGCGCTGCTTCGAGACCGCCGGCGGCCCGCCCGAGGGCCTGGTCGATCCGATCCACCAGGGCGGCGGCATCGTGATCCACAAATGTCCCAGCGTGCGCCACGCGCTGAGCGCCGAACGCATGGGCGTGGATGCGGTGACGCTGGTCGGCATGGAAGAAGGCGGGCATCCGGGCGCGAACCAGCTGCCCACCTTCGTCAACGGCGCCTTTGCGCTGCCGCAGCTAAGCGTGCCGCTGCTGCTGGGCGGCGGCATCGGCAATGGCCGCCAGATCGCGGCCGCGCTGGCCATGGGGGCAGACGGCGTGGTGATGGGCAGCCGCTTCATGGTCGCGGCCGAGATCCGCGCGCATGCGGCGCTCAAGCAGCGCATCGTCGACTCCGACCAGCACTGCTCCACCGCCATCCTCGGCTCGCTGGGCGACACCTGGCGGGTGCTGGCCAACGAAACCGCGCGCGAAGTGCAGCGCCTGGAGGCTGCCGGGGCGCGCAGCCATACGGAGTTCGGCGACCTGATCCTGTCGTCGCGCACGCGCCAGCGTGTCTATGCCGATGGCGAGGTCGATGCCGGCATCGTCTCGCTGGGACCGGCCGGCGGCTTCTGCGACGCCATCGAGCCGGCCGCGCAGATCGTGGCCGGGCTGATGGCGGAGGCGTCGCGGGCAGCCTCCGCCTTTACACAAACCTTTGAGCGAGCCCTCTCCGCAAACAGCCGCGCAGCGTGAACCGCGCGGCGCTTCAGCTTGCCAGCGCCGACACCCCGCCCTCCGGCCGCTTGACGCGGAACCACGCCGCGTACAGCGCCGGCAGGAACAGCAGCGTCAGCACGGTAGCAATGATCAGCCCGCCCATGATCGCCACCGCCATCGGCCCCCAGAACATCGAGCGCGACAGCGGGATCATCGCCAGCACCGCCGCGGCGGCGGTCAGGATGATCGGCCGGAAGCGGCGCACCGCGGCTTCGACGATGGCGGTCCACTGCGGCACACCGGCGCTGACGTCCTGCTCGATCTGGTCGACCAGGATCACCGAGTTGCGGATGATCATGCCCAGCAGCGCGGTGATGCCCAGCTGCGCCACAAACCCCATCGGCGCGCGCAGCAGCAACAGCGTGGCGGCGGCGCCGATCAGGCCCAGCGGGCCGGTCAGGAACACCATGGTCGCGCGCGAGAAGCTGTGCAGCTGCAGCATCAGCAGCGTGAAGATGATGAAGATGCACAGCGGCAGCTGCGCCGCGATGGAGGCGCCGGCCTTGCCGCTCTCTTCTTCCGCGCCGGCCACGGTGATGCGGTAGCCCGGCGGCAGCTGCGCGCGCAGCTTGTCGAGTTTCGGGTTGATCTGCGCGGTCACCGTCGGGCCCTGGATGCCGTCGACCACATCGGACTGCACGGTCACGCCGAAGTCGCGGTTCTCGCGCCACACCACGCCCGGCTCAGAGCGCAGCGTCACGCGCGCCACCTGCGTCAGCGGCACCATGCGCCCGGTGTTGGTCGGCACCAGCATGTTGTTCAGGTCCGAGATCGCATCGCGCTCATTGCGCGGGGTGCGCATCAGGATGTCGATCAGCTTGTCGCCGTCGCGGTACTGGCCCACCGGCACGCCGCTCAGCACGGTCTGCGTGACGCGGGCAATGGCATTGGTGGTCACGCCCAGTGCGCGCGCCTTGTCCTGGTCGATCTCCAGGCGCAGCATCTTGACGTTCTCATTCCAGTTGTCGTTGACCCCGACGGTGTTGGGGTTGGCGCGCATCTCGGCCTTGATCTGGTCAGCCAGCTGGCGCACCCCGGCGGCGTCCGGCCCGATCACGCGGAACTGCACCGGATAGGCCACCGGCGGCCCGTTGGGCAGCAGCTTGACGCGGCCCCGCAGGTACGGGAACTCGGCATCCATCAGCTTGATGATGCGGCGGCGCAGCGCGTCGCGCACCTCGGTGCTGACCGGCATCACGATCACCTGCGCCACATTGGTCTGCGGGAAGATCTGGTCCAGCGGCAGGTAGAAGCGCGGCGCGCCGGTGCCGACGAAGGTGGTCAGGCTCTCAACTTCCTTGTCCTTGCCGACCAGCTGCTCAAAGCGCTTGGCCTCGGTTTCCATCTGGGCAAAGCTGGTGCCCTCGGGCATCCACAGCTCCACCATCAGCTCTGGACGGCTGGAATCCGGGAAGAACTGCTTCTCGACAAACTTGAAGGCGTAGATGCCCAGCGCAAAGGCCACCAGCGTGATCGCGATCACCACCTTGCGCCAGCTCACGCACCAGTCCACCAGCCGGCGGAAGCGCGCATAGAACGGCGTGTCGAAGACCTCGTGGGCCTCGCCCGCACCCGGGCCGCGGGTCTTGAGCAGCAGGTAGCCCAGGTAGGGCGTGAAATAGACCGCCGCCAGCCACGACAGCACCAGTGCCAGCGCCGTCACCGCAAAGATCGCGAAGGTATATTCGCCCACCGTCGAGCGCGCCAGGCCCACCGGCAGGAAGCCGGCCGCGGTGATCAGCGTGCCGGTCAGCATCGGCATCGCGGTGGAGGTATAGGCGAAGGTGGCCGCCTCCATCTTGGAGAAGCCCTCTTCCAGCTTGCGCACCATCATCTCGACCGCAATGATGGCGTCATCCACCAGCAGCCCCAGCGCCACGATCAGCGCCCCCAGCGAGATCTTGTGCAGGCCAATGCCGAAGATATGCATGAACAGGAAGGTCACGGCCAGCACCAGCGGGATCGTCAGCGCCACCACCAGCCCGGGACGCACATCCAGCCGCAACGGCCGCGTATGCAGACCCAGCGCGATGAAGCTGACCGCCAGCACGATCACCACCGCCTCGATCAGCACGCGCACGAACTCGCCGACCGAGCGCTTGACGGCTTGCGGCTGGTCCTGCACCTGGTCCATCTCGATGCCCACCGGCAGCTGGCCGCGCAACTGGTCAAAGGCCGTGCGCAGGTTCTTGCCCAGCTCGATGATGTCGCCGCCCTTCTGCATCGAAATGCCCAGCCCGATCACGTCCTTGCCGTTGAAGCGCATGCGCGTCTGGGTCGGGTCGACATAGCCGCGGTAGACGTGCGCGATGTCGCCCAGGCGGATGTTGGCGATGCCGTTGGGCCCGCGCAGCACCAGGTTCTCCAGGTCTTCCACGCTGGCGAACTGGCCCGACAGGCGCACCTGCAGGTTGTCGGACGGGGTGACCAGCACGCCGCTGCCGGTCAGGTTGTTCTGCTGCGAGATCTGGTCGGCGATGGCATTGATATCCAGCCCCAGCTGGGCAAAGCGCGCCTGGTTGAACTCGATGAAGACCTTCTCGTCCTGCAGGCCGATCAGCGACACCTTGGCCACCGACGGCACGCGCAGCAGTTCCTGGCGCACCAGGTCGGCGTACTCGCGCAGCTCCTTGTAGTTGAAGCCGTCGGCCGAGAGCGCGTAGATGGTGCCGTACACGTCGCCAAACTCATCATTGAAGAACGGCCCGCGCACGCCCGCGGGCAGCGTCTGCTGGATATCGCCGATCTTCTTGCGCACGGTGTACCAGACCTGCGCGGTCTCCTTCGCCGGCGATGTGTCCTTGAGCTGGAAGATCACCGTGGTCTCGCCCGGCTTGGAGAAGCTGCGGATCTTGTCCGCATAGGGCACTTCCTGCAGCTGGCGCTCGATCTTGTCCGTCACCTGGACGGCGATCTGCTCGGCGGTGGCGCCGGGCCAGAAGGCCTGCACCACCATCACGCGGAAGGTGAAGGGCGGATCCTCGTCCTGGCCCAGCTGGAAGAACGCCAGCATGCCGCCAAGCAGCAGCACCACCAGCAGGTAGCGGGTCAGCGGCTGGTGCTCGAGCGCCCAGCGCGACAGGTTGAAGCGGGAATGATCCATCCGCTCACCCCTGCTTCGGGGTGGCGGCCGGTGCCGATGCCGGGGCCGATGCAGGCCCTGCCGCAGGCGCGACCGTCTGCAGCGGGCGCACCTTCTGGTCCGCGCGCAGCAGGTGCACCCCGGCGGTGACGATGGTCTGGCCCGGGGCCAGGCCCTGGCGCACCTCGACCTCGTTGCCGATGGCCTCGCCTAGCGTCACCGGCACCGGCTTGACCGTGCCGGCGGCGGCGTCATAGATCCAGACCTGGTTGCGGCCCCCCTCCTGCAGCAGCGCGGTCAGCGGCACCCGGATCGCCGGGGTGGCGCCAGTGCGCATGAAGGTCACCACTGCGGTCATGCCAAGCTTGAGGTCGGCGGGCGGGTTCGGCACCGTCACGCGGGTGGCATAGGTGCGGGTGACCGGGTCGGCCGCCGCGGCAATCTCGCGCACGCGGCCAGGCAGCGTGCGCTGCGGCTCGGCCCAGGTATGGATGGTCACGTCGGTAATGCCGCGCAGCAGGTCGACCTGGTCTTCGGGCAGGCCGATGGCGACTTCCTTCTCTGCCGTCTGCGCCACGCGCACCACCGGCTGGCCGGGCGTCACCACCT
This sequence comes from Cupriavidus sp. SK-4, assembly GCF_000611125.1. NCBI lineage: Bacteria > Pseudomonadati > Pseudomonadota > Betaproteobacteria > Burkholderiales > Burkholderiaceae > Cupriavidus > Cupriavidus sp. SK-4. Next base: position 44,561 of record NZ_JFJW01000069.1, on the reverse strand, counting down.
GGCCCACCTCGGCATCGATCGCCGTGACCACGCCGTCGGCGTCGGCATGCAGGACCGAGTAGCCGGTCTGGTTGGACTGGCTGCGCAGCCCGGCCTGGGCCTGGCGCAGCCGCGATTCGGCGGCGTCGTAGTTGGCCTGGCGCCGGTGCTGCTCGGCAGCGCTGATAAAGCCCTTGGCGAACAGGTCGTTGTAGCGCTTCAGGTCGGCGGCGGCCAGGTCGCGGTCGGTCTTCGCGGCCTCGAACTGGGCGCGCGAGCCGGCCTCGGCCAGCGACAGGTCGGTGGGATCGAGGCGCGCCAGCGGCTGGCCCTTGCTGACCACCGCGCCCACATCCACCAGCCTGGCGGCGATCTTGCCCCCCACGCGGAAGCCCAGCCGCGACTCCACGCGCGGGCGCACGTCGCCGGAGAACTCGAAGGCGGTCTTGCCGTTGTGCGGGCTCAGCTGCATCAGGCGCACCGGACGGACCTCCGGCGCCGGCTCGGCCTTCTTGCCGCAGCCGGCCAGGGCCAGCAGGCTGGCCGTCAAAAGTGCGGCCACGGTCACGCCTCGACCGAGGCGGTGCGGCGGCATCGTAACGACAGGGGTTTCTGCAGCCGCAACTTCCGGCACTTGGCAAAGCACTGGCATCGGTAGGCAACGAGTCGGATGGGAACAACTGACAAGACTGGCCGGTGACCGCAATCCCCTGCGCCCGGGATGTCGTCGGGGCGGGCGGAATCGCCGCGGGCAGCCGGCATTGGCAATAAATAACTTGCCGGTCAGTAATATAGCGACGACCCCCGGGTGCGTCAAACGGCAGGCGACGAAACCGCTGGAATGAAGACTCAGCTGCCGTTCCGGGCCGGTGAACTGCGTTGACAGGCTGCGGCATGCGCGACCATACCCTGCTCGGCGCGATGCTACAATCCGCCGCGCCGCTGGCGCTTCCCCCCCACATCTTCGACCCGAGACCGGCGTGACGCCCGATCAGTATTGCCAAGAGAAAGTCGCCCAGAGCGGCTCGAGCTTCTATTACAGCTTCCTGTTCCTGCCGGCCGAGCGCCGCCGCGCCATCACCGCGCTATACGCCTGGTGCCGCGAAGTCGACGACGTGGTCGACGACAGCCATGACGCGGGCCTGGCCCACCAGCAGCTGGACTGGTGGCGCGCCGAGCTGCGCCGCCTGTTCGAGGGCAAGCCGACCCATCCGACCACCAAGGCCCTGCAGCCGCATGTGCGCAGCGCCGGCCTGCCCCAGGGCGAGATGTCCGAAGTGCTGGAAGGCATGGAAATGGACCTGACCCAGACCCGCTACCTGGACGAGCCCGGCCTGGCCCGCTACTGCCATTGCGTGGCCGGCGTGGTCGGCACGCTCAGCGCGCGGCTGTTCGGCTATACCGACCCGCAGACGCTGGTATTTGCCGAGAAGCTTGGCCAGTCGCTGCAACTGGTCAATATCCTGCGCGACGTCGGCGAGGACGCGCGGCGCGGTCGCATCTACCTGCCGGTCAATACCCTGCAGCAGTTCCAGGTGCCCGCTTCCGAGATCCTGAAGGGCCAGCATTCCGAGCGCTTTGTCGCGCTGATGCAGTACCACGCCGGCCGGGCCCGCGCGCTGTACCATGAGGCACTGGCGCTGCTGCCGAAGCAGGACCGCCGCGCCCAGCGTGCCGGCCTGCTGATGGGCGCGATCTACCACGCGCTGCTCGACGAACTGGAAGCCAGCCAGTTCCAGGTGCTGAACCAGCGCATCGCGCTGACCCCGCTGCGCAAGCTGTGGATTGCCTGGAAGACCTGGGTGCGCAACAGCTAGCGTCCTGCTCTCTTTCCTATCCGACCCGCCAAGCCGTACCGCCATGACGCAGACATCCGCCTCCCTCGGCGACACCATCCTTGCCCACGCCGACCAGCTCGCCAGTTTCTCCGACATGGAAGGCGGCCTCACCTGCGCCTACCTGACCCCGGCCCACCGCGCCGCGCAGGCCCGGCTTGCGCAGTGGATGGAGGCGGCCGGCATGCAGGTGCGGATCGACGCCATCGGCAACGTCATCGGCCGTTATGCGGCCGACCCGGCCGTGCCCGACGCGCGCGTGCTGATGACCGGCTCGCACTTCGACACCGTGCGCAATGGCGGGCGCTATGACGGCCGGCTAGGCATCCTGCTGCCGATCGCCGTGGTCGGCGCGCTCAACCAGGCCGGCATCCGCCTGCCCTATCACTTCGAGGTGGTGGGGTTCGCCGAAGAGGAAGGCCTGCGCTTCAAGACCAGCTTCCTGGCCAGCAGCGTGCTGGCGGGCCGCTTCGATCCCGCCCTGCTGGAGCGCCAGGACGCGGACGGCATCACGCTGCGCGAGGCGCTGGCGGCATCGGACCTGCCCGGCGCGGGCGATCTGCAGGCCCTGCGCGCCGCCGCGGTCGATCCGGCGTCGCTGCTGGGTTTTGTCGAGGTGCATATCGAGCAGGGCCCGGTGCTGCTGCACCACGGCCTGCCGCTGGGCGTGGTCACGCAGATCGCGGGCAGCAGCCGCTTTGCGGTGCGGGTCGAAGGCCTGGCCAGCCACGCCGGCACCACGCCGATGGGCATGCGCCGCGACGCCGCCGCGGGCGCCGCCGAGATGATCCTGCTGGTGGAGCAGCGCTGCGCGGCGGCGCCGACGCTGGTCGGTACGGTGGGTCAGCTGCAGGTGCCCAACGGGTCGAGCAATGTCATCCCGGCGGCCTGCACCTTCTCGATGGATATTCGCGCCGGCGAAGATGGCATCCGCGAGGCCGCCATCGCCGACATCGTGGCCGGCATCGGCCAGATTGCGGAACGGCGCGGGCTGGCCGCCCAGGTGGAGCGCGTGCCGCCGGTCAACAACGCGCCGTGCGCGCGCTGGCTGATGGACCAGTTCGGGGCGGTGCTGAAGAAGCGCGGACTGCGGGCCTTCGAGCTGCCCTCCGGCGCCGGCCATGACGCCATGATGATGCAGCGCATCACCGACGTCGCCATGCTGTTCGTGCGTTGCGGCAACGGCGGCATTAGCCACAACCCGCTGGAAACCATCACGGCGGAGGACGCCCAGCTGGCGGCGGAGGTCTTCGTGGATTTCCTGCGGCACTTCCAGCCGCGCGGCTAGGCGCCACAGTGGCGTACCATGGGGGGCGCGGCACGATAAGAACGGATCAGCCGCCCTGGTAGATATCGCGCCCGAAGTCGTAGAGGTTCTTGCGCAGCTTGCGGCGCTCGTCCGGCGACAGGCGCGAGCTGCCGCGTTCGTCCCCGCGCCGGCGCTCGGCGTCGCGCTGCTCGGCGCGATGGCGCTCGGCACGGGCCCGCGCCTCGCGCTGGCTGTTGCCGGGATCGCTGGCCTGGGTCGACTGATGGGGCTTGAGCAGGTTGGCCATGCCGGCCGATTGCGCCTGCACCGTCCCGGCCGGAATGCACAGCGCCAGCACGGCCAGCGCCAGCGCTAGGCAGGCGCCGGCGATACCATGCTGCGGATGCCCGTGCCGGGTTCGGTTCACTTTCATTGATAATGGCGATCTTGGCTTCGGGAAATAGCAGTCTTTGGACCGACTGGTTGGACTGCCCTGAAGCCGGGAATTCCGGTACCCCGTCCGGCGCCGCACCCTCTGCAAGCATCGCGCCAGCGCGGGCAAGACAGGCTGGGCGAGGCAGTGGTTCGTCTGGTGCAAATGCGTGGAAACCTGCCGCGCATGGCGCCCAAAAAGACGGATTGCGCAGTGTAATCGCACGATTGGTGCACACTGCCATACCACGGGGTAAAGTATGTAACGTTTTGTTAAGCCATTTTGAGCGAAAGCGATAGTCGCTAAGATACCGCCATGGAAAATACCAGCCACAAGATTCTTGTCGTCGACGATGACCCGCGTCTGCGCGATTTGCTGCGCCGCTATCTGGGCGAACAGGGTTTCACCGTGCTGGTGGCGGAAAACGCCACCGCGATGAACAAGCTCTGGCTGCGCGAGCGTTTCGACCTGCTGGTGCTGGACCTGATGATGCCGGGCGAAGACGGCCTGTCAATCTGCCGCCGGCTGCGCGGGGCCAATGACCAGACCCCGATCATCATGCTTACCGCCAAGGGCGAGGACGTGGACCGCATCGTCGGCCTGGAGATGGGCGCCGACGACTACCTGCCCAAGCCGTTCAACCCGCGCGAGCTGATTGCCCGCATCCACGCGGTGCTGCGCCGCAAGGGCCCGGCCGAAGTGCCCGGCGCCCCGTCGGAAACGCCCGAGACCTTCGCCTTCGGCGACTTCGTGCTGAACCTGGCCACGCGCACGCTGACCAAGAACGACGAGGAAATCACGCTGACCACCGGCGAGTTCTCCGTGCTCAAGGTATTCGCCCGCCATCCGCGCCAGCCGCTGTCGCGCGAGAAGCTGATGGAAATGGCGCGCGGCCGTGAATATGAAGTCTTCGACCGCAGCCTGGACGTGCAGATCTCGCGCCTGCGCAAGCTGATCGAGCCGGACCCCAGCAACCCCCGTTTTATCCAGACGGTGTGGGGCCTGGGCTACGTCTTCATCCCCGATGGCGTGAAATAACCGATCGCGGCCGCTGTTCCCATCGTGGCGACCGTTATCGGCAGAACCGCAACGCGGTTCTTTGGTTCGCTGTTCTGGCGAACCTTCATGCTTATCGCCCTGCTGCTGGCGATTTCGCTGGGCATCTGGTTCCAGAGCTACCGGCTGTTCGAGCGCGCCCCGCGCGCGCAGCAGATCGCCATGCAGGTGGTCAGCGTGGTCAAGCTCACGCGCGCCGCGCTGCTCTACTCCGACCCCGCGCGGCGGCGCTTCCTGCTGCTCGACCTGGTGCAGAACGAAGGCATCAAGGTCTATCCGCGCGAGAAGGACGATGACTTCGCCGCGCCCACCGCCAACCCGTTCCTGACCACCCTGGTGCAGCAGGAGATCCGCAGCCGCCTGGGCGAGGACACGGTGCTGGCCACCACCGTCAACGACATTCCCGGCGTGTGGGTCAGCTTCGAGATCGAGGGCGACGACTACTGGGTGGCGATCAGCCCCGAGCGCTTCGAGCGCGTGCCCGGCATCCAGTGGCTGTGGTGGAGTATTGCCGCGCTGCTGCTGTCGATCATCGGCGCGGCCTTTATCACCGCGCGCGTCAACTACCCGCTCAAGCGGCTGGCCAACGCCGCCCGCGCCATCGGCGCCGGCGGCGACCCGCCGCCGCTGCCCGAGCACGGCGCCAGCGAAGTGGCGCTGGCCAACCACAGCTTCAACCAGATGGTGCGCGACCTGCGCCAGCTCGACGACGACCGCGTGGTGATGCTGGCCGGCATCTCGCACGACCTGCGCACGCCGCTGACGCGGCTGCGGCTGGAAACCGAGATGTCGCCGATGGACACCCCCACGCGCGACGCAATGATCGCCGACATCGAGCAGATGGACGCCATCATCGGCCAGTTCCTCAACTACGCGCGCCCGCCGCTGGAAACCGTCGAGCCGGTCGACCTGTCGGCGCTGGTGCACGATGCCGTGGGCGTCTACGCCGCGCATGACGATGTGCGCGTGCACGTGCGCGCCAATGAGCCGGTGATGGCCGTGGCCAACCGCATGGAAGTGCAGCGCATCCTGGACAACCTGATCGAGAACGCGCGCCGTTATGCCAAGGACGAGCAAAGCGGCATGGCCGTGGTCGAGATCTCCACGCGCGTGGACGACAAGGAAGCCGTGCTGACCGTGGCCGACCACGGCAACGGCGTGCCCGACGGCCAGCTGTCGCTGCTGACCCGGCCCTTCTACCGGCTCGACGCCGCGCGCAGCGAGGCCAAGGGCGCCGGGCTGGGCATGTCCATCGTCAACCGCATCATGCAGCGCAACGGCGGCCGGCTGCTGCTGGCCAACCGCGCCGCCCCGGCCACCGGCCTGGTGGTCAGCGCCTGCTTCCGGCGCGCCTGAGCCTGTCATGCATCCGGCCTGGACATGGCGGGTTGAACTCGCCGCAATCGTCACCAACTTGCCATAAGCGGGCCCATCGCGCATGGCATACTTGCCCTTCCGCATCGAAGCCGCCTGGCTGATGCCGCGGCTGCCCATGCCGGGATTCGCTCCAGGCGTCACATGCCTTGCCTATCGGGCTCTTTGAGAATATCAATTAGCCCGGCACCTGGTGATGACGCATAATCACGTTTTGTCGCGGTAAGCCACGTAGCCGGCCCACGCCAGCCACGCGGCCGCAGCACCGCTCTCATTGCAACCGTATCAGGAGATAGTCTATGAAGACCGTTGGTGACAAGCTCGAAGCCTTCCACGTCGTCGGTGTCAAGCCGGGTTTCAACAATCACGAAGAGAACGGCCAGTCGGCTTTCGAAGACATCACCGAAAAGTCGTTCGAAGGCAAGTGGAAGATCATCTACTTCTACCCGAAGGACTTCACCTTCGTCTGCCCGACCGAAATCGTTGCCTTCGCCAAGCTGAACGGCGACTTCGCCGATCGCGACGCGATCGTGCTGGGCGGCTCGACCGACAATGAATTCGTCAAGCTGGCATGGCGCCGCGAACACAAGGACCTGAACAAGCTGAACCAGTGGCAATTCGCCGACGTGACCGGTTCGCTGATCGACCAGCTGGGCGTGCGTGACCGCGCTGCCGGCGTTGCCCTGCGCGCGACCTTCATCGTCGACCCGGACAACGTGATCCAGCACGTGTCGGTGAACAACCTGAACGTGGGCCGCAACCCGGAAGAAGTCCTGCGCATCCTGGACGGTCTGCAAACGGACGAGCTGTGCCCGTGCAACCGTGCCGTTGGTGGCGCCACGCTGTAATTTGCTGTCAGTCGCCAGACACCGTGGCGATTCGCGGAGGGCCCTGCCCTCCGCATCAAAACCCGCTTGCGCGGGTTTTTTGAGCCCCGATCGATAGGAGAAATAAATGGAATTCCTCAGCACGATTAAGAATCTCATCCCCGATTACGCCAAGGACATCCGCCTGAACGTGGACGGCACCATCGCGCGCTCCTCGCTGGAAGGCAACGATGCGGTGGGCGTGGCGCTGGCGGCGGCATTCGCGGCGCAGAGCAAGGTGCTGGTGGATGCCATCCGCAATGCCGGCGTGCTGTCGCCCGAGGAAACCAACGCCGCGCTGACCGCGGCCGCGCTGATGGGCATGAACAACACCTGGTACCCGTACGTCGAGATGGCCGACGATCCGGACCTGGCCAGCCAGCCGGCCGGCCTGCGCATGAACGCCTATGCCACCCATGGCGGCGTGGACAAGCGCCGTTTCGAGATGTACGCGCTGGCCGCCTCGATCGTGGGCAAGTGCCACTTCTGCGTGAAGTCGCACTACCAGCTGCTGAAGAATGAACAGGGCATGACCGCGCAGCAACTGCGCGATGTCGGCCGCATCGCCGCCGTGATCGTGGCCGCCGCCAACGTGATCGCCGCGCAGTAAGCCCGGACACAGCGCGCCCCCGCGCCCTTTGCGGCACCCTGCCACGGGCGCCGTAGCACAGCAGCCGGCAGCTTCCCATCAGGAATTGCCGGCTGTTCCCATCCTGCAACCGCGCCGCGCCAGGGCTGCACACGTGCGGCGATCGGCCTACAATCCAGGCAGGACACGCACTTTCAGGCTGCCATGACCCTGCCTTCGCCGAATTCCCCCCGCTTCCACTACCGCCTCGCGGCGGTGCATGACTGGGGCGACATCGCCGCCGTCACGCAACAAGCCTACGGGCAATATGAGCTGGCCATCATGGAAGACTGCCGCGCCTCGTTCCAGCGCGGCATGCAGGCGGTGCTGGCGACCAGCCATCCGGATATGGAATGGTGGGTGGCGGAGACCGATCACGGCATCATGGGCGCCGTGCTGTTCTGCCATCCGGGCGCCACGCTGCCGGCACTGGACGGCAGCACCATCACCCTGACCCAGCCGGAAGCGCGGCTGCTGTCGGTCAGCCCGCAGGCGCGCGGCCTGGGCCTGGGCCGCACGCTGATGCAGATCTGCATCCAGCGCGCGCGCGATATCGGCGCGCCCACGCTGGTGGTGCGCACCATGCCGGAAATGGCATCGGCCATCCGGCTGTGCCAGCAGATGGGCTTCACCAAGCGCACCGAAGCCGGTGCGCGCACCGGTGCAATGGCCCGCCTGATCGACTACACCTACGCCATCCCGCCGGAAAACGCCGCGGCACCTGACGCCGCGCGGCCCTGATCAGTCCTGCGCGTCGCCCACCGAGGCGCGCCAGAGCAGCACCGCGGCCTGCGCCACGATGCCTTCCTGGCGCCCTTCGAAGCCCAGCTTCTCGTTGGTCTTGGCCTTGACGTTGCAACGCCCGCGCGCAATCCCCAGGTCTTCCGCCAGGTTCGCCACCATCGCCCCGATATGCGGCGCCAGCTTGGGCGCCTGCGCGATCACGGTGGCATCCACATTGCCGATTTCATAGCCCGCCGCGCGCACGCGGCGCGCGGCCTCGCGCAGCAGCGCGCGGCTGTCGGCGCCGGCGAACTGCGCGTCGGTGTCGGGGAAATGGCGGCCGATATCGCCCAGCGCGGCCGCGCCGAAGAGCGCATCGGTGACCGCGTGCAGCAGTGCATCCGCATCGGAATGGCCCAGCAGGCCGCGGTCGTGCGGAATCTCGACCCCGCCCAGGATCAGCTTGCGGCCGGGCACCAGCGCGTGGACGTCATAGCCCTGTCCCACCCGGATATCGAAAGGCATCATGCGGTCAGGCTCCTTTGCCGTCGTTGCCCAGCAGCACTTCGGCCAGTGCGAAGTCCTCCGGGTAGGTCACCTTGAAATTGCGCAGCGAGCCGTTGACCAGCCGCGGATGCAGCCCCAGGCGCTCGATCGCGCTGGCCTCGTCGGTTACCACCGCGCCGGCCGCCATGGTGTCCTGCAGCGCCTGGCGCAGCACGCCCAGGCGGAACATCTGCGGCGTCTGCGCCTGCCACAGCCCCTCGCGCGGCACCGTGGCGCCGATGCGGGCGTCGTCCTGGGCGCGCTTGAGCGTGTCGGGCACCGGCACCGCCAGGATGCCGCCGATGGCGGCGTCAGGGTCGTCGTCGCCATCGCTTTCCACCGCGCGCACCAGCGCATGGATCATCGCCGGAGTCAGGCCCGGGCGCGCGGCATCGTGCACCAGCACCCAGTCGCTGTCGGTCGCGCCCAGCTGCGCCAGGTGGTGCAGCCCGGCCAGCACCGAGGCATGGCGGCTATCGCCGCCGACAAAGGCGGTGTCGAAGCGCAACCCGGCAAAGGCGGCCGCGCCGAAGCGCGATTCCAGCGGCATGTCGTCGGGCGCCAGCACCAACGCGGTGGCGTTGATGGCATCGCACGCCGAGAACGCCGCCAGCGCGTACCAGATCATCGGCCGGCCGGCCACGGTCTGGTATTGCTTGGGAACGGCGCCGCCGGCGCGGCTGCCGGTACCGGCACAGGGAATCAGGGCAAAGCGGCGAGCGGACACAGGATCGGCGTGGAGTGAAAGAGGCGCGGGCGCCTGCTGGCCAGCATGGCCAGCGGGACAACCGGTGCGCATTCTATAATACGGCCCTTGCCCGTCGCCATGCCGCGCCATTCCGCATTGACGCGTGCCCGGCACGGGCCGTTGAGGTCCCCTGCTCCGACCCCCGCCCGCAATGCCGGCGGGGTGTCGTCGTTTTGAACGCCCCGCTGCCGACATGCCTGACGCCAAGCCCGCCTTCCCCTTTGTCAACCTGCCGCTGGTCAAGCCGGGGCTGCGCCACAGCGTGGCCGGCCTGCGCGGCTCGGCCGATGCGCTGGCTGTGGCCGCGTACGCTCGGCAGCACCGCGAGCGCGCGCCGATGCTGGCCGTGGTCTGCTCCCACGCGGTCGATGCCCAGCGCCTGGCCGAGGAAATCCCCTGGTTCGCGCCCGAGCTGCGCGTGCGCCTGCTGCCCGACTGGGAAACCCTGCCCTACGACAGCTTCTCGCCGCACCAGGACCTGGTGTCGGAGCGCCTGGCCACGCTGCACGATATCCAGACCGGGCAATGCGACGTGATGCTGGTGCCGGCCACCACCGCGCTGTACCGGCTGGCGCCGCCCGCGTTCCTGGCCGCCTACACCTTCTTCTTCAAGCAGGGCGAGCGCCTGGACGAGAACGCGCTCAAGGCCCAGTTCACGCTGGCCGGCTACGAGCACGTCAGCGCGGTGATGCGCCCCGGCGAATACAGCGTGCGCGGCGGCCTGATCGACCTGTACCCGATGGGCTCGGCGCTGCCGTACCGGATCGACCTGTTCGGCGACGAGATCGAGACCATCCGCGCCTTCGACCCCGACACCCAGCGCAGCCTGTACCCGGTCAAGGAAGTGCGGCTGCTGCCCGGGCGCGAGTTCCCGCTCGACGAAGCCGCGCGCACCGCCTTCCGCGGCCGCTGGCGCGAGGTGTTCGAGGGCGACCCGACCAAGTCGCCGATCTACAAGGACATCGGCAACGGCGTGCCGTCGGCCGGCATCGAGTACTACCTGCCGCTGTTCTTCGAGCACAGCGCAACCGTGTTCGACTACCTGCCTGCCGATACCCAGCTGGCCTTCGCCGGCAATGTCGACGAGGCCATCCGCCGCTTCTGGGCCGATACCACGCAGCGCTACAACTTCATGCGCCACGACCGCGAGCGCCCGCTGCTGCCGCCCGCGGACCTGTTCCTGTCCGAGGAGCAGTTCTTCGTTGCCGCCAAGCCGATGGCGCGCCTGGTGCTGCAGGCCGAAGCCAATGCGGACCAGGCCGCGTTCTCGGCCATCCTGCCCGACGTCGCGGTGAACCGCCGCGCCGATGATCCGCTGGTCAACCTGGAAGCGCTGCTGCTCGACAAGCAGACCCGCGTGCTGATGTGCGCCGACTCGGCCGGGCGGCGCGAGACCCTGCTGCAGCTCTTTGCCGAAAGCGGCCTGCGCCCGCAGCCGGTCGACGACTTTGCCGCGTTCCTGGCCGGCGAAGCGCATTTCTCGATCGCGGTGGCGCCGCTCCAGAGCGGCTTTGCGCTGCCGCAGGGGCAGATCGCCTTTGTCACCGAGGCCGAGCTCTACGCCGGCACCGCGCGCCGCACCGGCCGCCGCAAGCAGGAGCAGGCCTCCGCCGTCGACTCGATGGTGCGCGACCTGGCCGAGCTGAAGATCGGCGACCCGGTGGTGCACAGCGAGCACGGCATCGGCCGCTACCAGGGCCTGGTCACGCTGGACATGGGCCAGGGCGACGAGGAATTCCTGCATCTGGACTACGACAAGGCCAGCAAGCTGTACGTGCCGGTGCACCAGCTGCATGTGATCTCGCGCTATTCCGGCGCCGATCCCGATACCGCGCCGCTGCACCACCTGGGCTCGGGCCAGTGGGACAAGGCCAAGCGCAAGGCCGCGCAGCAGATCCGCGACACCGCCGCCGAGCTGCTCAACCTGTACGCGCGCCGCGCCGCGCGCGAGGGCTTTGCCTTCCCGCTCTCGCCCAAGGACTACGAGACCTTTGCCGAGAGCTTCGGCTTCGAGGAAACGCCGGACCAGGCCGCCGCGATTGCCGCGGTGATCGCCGACATGACCTCGGGCAAGCCGATGGACCGGCTGGTCTGCGGCGACGTGGGCTTCGGCAAGACCGAGGTGGCGCTGCGCGCGGCCTTTGTCGCGGTGCTGGGCGGCAAGCAGGTGGCGATGCTGGCGCCGACCACGCTGCTGGCCGAGCAGCACTTCCAGACGCTGTCCGACCGCTTTGCCGAATGGCCGGTGCGCATCGTCGAGCTGTCGCGCTTCAAGACCAAGAAAGAGATCGACGCGGCCATCAAGCAGATCAACGAAGGCACCGTCGACATCGTCATCGGAACGCACAAGATCCTGTCCGACCAGGTCAGGTTCGAGCGCCTGGGCCTGGTCATCATCGACGAGGAACACCGCTTCGGCGTGCGCCAGAAGGAGGCGCTGAAGACGCTGCGCGCCGAGGTCGACGTGCTGACCCTGACCGCCACGCCGATCCCGCGCACGCTGGGCATGGCGCTGGAAGGCCTGCGCGATTTCTCGGTGATCGCGACCGCGCCGCAGAAGCGGCTGGCGATCAAGACCTTCGTGCGGCGCGAGGAAGACGGCGTGATCCGCGAGGCCATCCTGCGCGAGCTCAAGCGCGGCGGCCAGGTCTACTTCCTGCACAACGAGGTCGAGACCATCGAGAACAAGCGCGCGCGGCTGGCCGAGCTGGTGCCCGAAGCGCGCATTGCCGTCGCCCACGGCCAGATGCACGAGCGCGAGCTGGAACGCGTGATGCGCGACTTCGTCGCGCGCCGCGACAACATCCTGCTGTGCACCACCATCATCGAGACCGGCATCGACGTGCCGACCGCCAACACCATCCTGATCCACCGCTCCGACAAGTTCGGCCTGGCGCAGCTGCACCAGCTGCGCGGCCGGGTCGGGCGCTCGCACCACCAGGCCTATGCCTACCTGCTGGTGCATGACGTCGAGGGCCTGACCAAGCAGGCGGGGCGCCGGCTGGAGGCCATCCAGCAGATGGAAGAACTGGGCTCCGGCTTCTACCTGGCCATGCACGACCTGGAAATCCGCGGCGCGGGCGAGGTGCTGGGCGACAAGCAGTCGGGCGAGATCCACGAGATCGGCTTCCAGCTCTACACCGACATGCTCAACGCCGCGGTCAAGGCGCTCAAGGCTGGCAAGGAGCCCGACCTGATGGCGCCGCTGGCCGCCACCACCGAGATCAACCTGGGCACGCCGGCGCTGCTGCCCAATGACTACTGCGCCGACGTGCACGAGCGCCTGTCGCTGTACAAGCGGCTCGCCAACTGCGAGACCGCCGAACGCGTGGACGATATTCAGGAAGAGCTGATCGACCGCTTCGGCCGGCTGCCGGCGCAAGCGCAGGCGCTGGTCGAGACCCACCGGCTGCGCATCGCCGCGGCGCCGCTGGGCGTGCGCAAGATCGACGCGGGCGAGGCCACCATCAGCGTGCAGTTCGTGCCCAACCCGCCGATCGACGCGATGCGCATCATCGACCTGGTGCAGAAGAACCGCCATATCAAGCTGGCCGGGCAGGACAAGCTGCGCATCGAGGCCAAGATGCCGGACGTGGCGATCCGCGCGCAGACCATCAAGCATACGTTGCGGCAACTGGCGTAGGGCGGGCATCCTGCATGGACGCGGCGCGCGGCCGGGTGTAGCATCAATTCCTTAACAAGTTAGCGATAACGCCCCCATGCCCGCTCAAGCCGCTTCCCCCCGCCAGCCCGTCACCGAAACCGCCGCGCGCGGCAGCGCGCTTGAATGGACCCAGCGGCTGGGCGCGGACGACACCACCAGCCGCCATTCCAACCTGGGCCTGATCGAGTCGGTGCGCGACCATTTCCTGGCCAAGGGGCTGACGCCGCATCTGAGCTACAACCCGCAGCAGGACAAGGCCAACCTGTTCGTCACCGTGCCCGCCGCCGACGGCAACACCAACGGCGGCATCGTGCTCTCCGGCCATACCGACGTGGTGCCGGTGGACGGCCAGGACTGGACCACCGACCCGTTCAAGCCGGTGGTGCGCGACGGCAAGCTCTACGGCCGCGGCACCTGCGACATGAAAGGCTTTATCGGCACCAGCCTGTCGCTGCTGCCGGCCATCCTGCAGGCCAGGCTGCGCGAGCCGGTGCACTACGCGCTGTCCTTCGACGAAGAGATCGGCTGCATGGGCGCGCCCTACCTGCTGGCCGAACTGCGCGACCGCGGCGTGACGCCCGGCGGCTGCATCGTCGGTGAACCCACCAGCATGCGCGTGATCGTCGCGCACAAGGGCATCAACGCCTACCGCTGCTGCGTCAGGGGCCAGGCCGCGCACTCGTCGCTGACGCCGCGCGGCGTCAATGCGATCGAATACGCCGCGCGCCTGATCTGCTTCATCCGCGACATCGCCGATGAGTTCAAGGCCAACGGCCCCTACGACCAGGCCTTCGACGTGCCCTACACCACCGCGCAGACCGGCACCATCCAGGGCGGCATCGCGCTGAACACCATCCCGGCGCTGTGCGAGTTCGTATTCGAATTCCGCAACCTGCCCGGCGTGGACCCCGAAGCCATCTACGCGCGCATCCAGGCCTACGCCAACGACGTGCTGCTGCCGAAGATGCGCGCCGAGCATGCCGACGCCGGCCTGACGCTGAGCAAGATCGCCGCCGCGCCGTCGCTGGACGTGGCCGAGCAGGAAGCCATCACGCAGCTGGTGCGCGCGCTGACGGCCGACCGCGACACCAACAAGGTGGCCTACGGCACCGAAGCCGGCCTGTTCCAGCGCGCCGGCATTCCGGCCGTGGTGTGCGGGCCTGGCGATATCCAGCAGGCGCACAAGCCGGATGAGTTTGTTTCGCTGGAGCAGCTGGCTGCTTGCGAGGCCTTCCTGCACAAGGTGGTCGACAGCCTGCGCGTGGCGGGCTGACATCCCCCTCTGCCGCGTTGTGTGCCCGGCAAGGACACACGGCGCGGCACCCTTCTGGCCGCCCCATCCGGAGCGGCCGCAGCACTGCCTGCATCACACCAACAACAACGAAGGAGACCTTGCATGGCTGTCCGTGATTCCGCATCCCGTTCCACCACGCGCTTCGCGCTCGCCGGCCTGGCCCTCGCCGCCGGCCTGCTCTGCCATACCGCGCAAGCGCAGGCACCGGCCGCCGCAGCTCCCACGCTTGCCGGCGCCGACGCACTGCACGCGCAGATCGAGACCCGTGCCAAGGCGGTCGAGAAGCAGCTGATCGCATGGCGCCGCGACATCCACCAGCATCCGGAACTGGGCAACTACGAGACCCGCACCGCCAAGCTCGTGGCCGACCACCTGCGCAAGCTCGGCATGGAAGTGAAGACGGGCGTGGCCAAGACCGGCGTGGTCGGCGTGCTCAAGGGCGGCAAGCCCGGCCCGGTGGTGGCGCTGCGCGCCGACATGGACGCACTGCCGGTCAAGGAGCGCGTCGACGTGCCGTTCGCGTCGAAGGCCAAGGGCCAGTACCTGGGCAAGGAAGTGGACGTGATGCACGCCTGCGGCCACGACACCCACGTGGCGATTTTGATGGCCACCGCCGAAGTGCTGGCCGGCATGAAGGACCAGCTGCCCGGCACGGTCAAGTTCATCTTCCAGCCCGCCGAGGAAAGCCCGGCCGACTTCGAACCCAATGGCTCCAACACCTGGGGCGCCAAGCAGATGGTGTCCGAAGGCGTGCTGGACAATCCCAAGGTCGACGCGATCTTCGGCCTGCACGTGAGCAGCGGCATCGAATCGGGCAAGCTGGGCTGGCGCAGCGGCCCCTCGATGGCGGCGGCCGACCAGTTCTGGATCGACGTCAAGGGCCGCCAGACGCACGGCGCTCGGCCGTGGGGCGGGATCGACCCGATCGTGGTGGCGTCGCAGATCGTGATGGGCCTGCAGACCATCCAGAGCCGCCAGGTCAACGCCATGCTGGAGCCGTCGGTGATCACCGTGGGCACCATCCACGGCGGCAACCGCATGAACATCGTGCCAGAGAAGGTCGAGATGATGGGCACCGTGCGCACCTATGACGAAGGCATGAAGAAGGACATCCATGCCCGCATGAAGCGCACCACCGAGGCCATCGCCACCAGCGCCGGCGCCGAGGCCAACTTCCGCGTGGTCGAGCTGTACAACGCCACCATCAACCAGCCGGCCCTGACCGAGAAGATGGCGCCCACGCTGCAGCGCGTGGCCGGCGAAGGCAACTGGATGATCACGCCCAAGGCGACCGCGTCGGAGGACTTCTCGTTCTACCAGGAGAAAGTGCCGGGCCTGTTCTTCAACCTCGGCGTGACCCCCAAGGGCCAGGATGTGACCAAGGCGCCTTCCAACCACTCGCCAGAGTTCTATGTGGACGAGCCGGCGCTGATCAACGGCGTGCGCGCCCTGTCCAGCCTGACCGTGGACTACATGGTGATGGCGCAGCGCTGAGCGGCTCGCCCGGGGTGCTGCGTGGGAGCTACAATAGCAGTTTTGCCGCGTTGCAGCCCCGCGCGGCAAGCGCCCGATCTTCATCCGCCATGCCCCTGATCCTCCAGAGCACCGCCCCGCTTTCCCCTGCCGACCTCGACACCGCCCGCACCCTGGCCCGCGCCTCTGAACTGGTGCTGCGCAGCGACACCGTCGCCGCCGCCGAGGAATGCGCGCCGCTGACGCCGGCGCTGCGCGATGCGCTGGACGATTTCTGCGGCCCGCGCGCGATCGACTGGGCAGTGGTGCCCGCCGGGCGCAAGCTGTCCGACTTCCGCCTGGTGGCGATGGACATGGACTCGACCCTGATCACGATCGAGTGCATCGACGAGATCGCAGACTTCTGCGGCCTCAAGGCCGAGGTCTCGGCCATCACCGAAGCCGCCATGCGCGGCGAGATCACCGATTTCAACGAAAGCCTGCGCCGCCGCGTGGCCCTGCTCAAGGGGCTGGACGCCAGCGTGCTGGACCGCGTCTATGAAGAGCGCCTGCGGCTGTCGCCGGGCGCCGAGCGCATGCTGCAGACCGTGCAGGCGCTGGGCCTGCGCACGCTGCTGGTGTCGGGCGGCTTCGTACATTTCACCGAGAAGCTCAAGACACGGCTCCAGCTCGACGTGACCCGCGCCAATACGCTGGAAATCATCGACGGCAAGCTGACCGGCAATGTCGTTGGCGAGATCGTCAACGCCGACGTCAAGGCCCGCACTGTGCAGGAAGTCTGCGCCCAGATCGGCGCCACGCCGGACCAGGCCATCGTCATGGGCGATGGCTCCAACGACCTGAAGATGATGGCCGTGGCCGGCCTGTCGGTGGCCTTCCGGGCCAAGCCGGTAGTGCGCGCGCAGGCCAGCGTCGCGTTCAATCACGTCGGGCTGGACGGCCTTCTGGCGCTGTTCCCGCACTGATCCCGGGCCGCGGCATACGCGGCATCGCGCGCCGGGCGGCAATCGCCCGGCTGGCCCCACCCGCCGGGGCCGCCAGCGACAATTCGCGCTACAGCCAGCGCAAGTCCCTCCCCAAGTGCAGATAGATCCCTGAGGCGCAGCGTCTACTTAGCGCTTGCTTCTTCAAATGCGAATCATTACCATTAATGTTTCGTTTATCTGACATTGCCCCATGCAAGTTCTGGCCGTCCTTCTCGGCCTGGCTGCGGCCGTGTGCCTGTACCTGGCCGCGCCCAACCAGGTCCTGCTGCCGCCCGGCAGGGTCGCGCAGCCGCGTGTGCTGGGCTGGCTGGGTCTCGCCCTGGTCATCGTCAGCACCTGGCTATGGAGCACCACCGACGGCTGGCCCGTGGCCATTGCGGCCAGCCTGGTGACAGTGCCCTGCGCGCTGTCGGTATGGCCCTTTATCGGCACCTATGCCGCGCGCAAGCGCCGGGCAGCACGGGAGCAACGGGCATGAGCGCAGACCAATCCGGGATGGGCACCAAATGGCTGGCCGGCGCGCTGCTCGGGCTGCCGCTGGCGGTGGCGCTGTGCACGCTGCTGATCCTGTGGCTGCCGGGCGGCTGGGAAACCGGCATCGTCGCGGCCGTGGTGGCCTGCCTGCCGGTGTGGGTGGCCATCATCAGCGCCAGCCTGCTGTTCCGTTCCAGCCGCACCGCCTGGATCTGGCTGGGCGGCGCCAACCTGCTCTGCTTCGGCGCGCTGTGGGTGCTGCGCCTGGCCGGCCTGGCGCCGGCTGCACTGGCCGCCCTGCCCGCCTCCTGAGAATGCCATCATGAAAACCGCAACCCTGCGCCTG
Source organism: Cupriavidus sp. SK-4 (assembly GCF_000611125.1). NCBI lineage: Bacteria > Pseudomonadati > Pseudomonadota > Betaproteobacteria > Burkholderiales > Burkholderiaceae > Cupriavidus > Cupriavidus sp. SK-4. The sequence continues at coordinate 26,887 of NZ_JFJW01000069.1, read as the reverse complement.
TACCAGACGCTGCACACCTGGGTCGGCCTGATGGCCGGCTGGGCCCTGTTTATCGCCTTCTTTGCCGGGGCGGTCACCGTGTTCCACCATGAGCTGCACGTATGGCAGTCGCCGTCGCGGCTGAAAGGCAATGCGCCGGTCGAGGCCAAGGCCGACCCGGCCGCGGTCGACCGCTTCATGCAAAAGCTGGTCGCGATTCACCCCGAGGCCGCGGCCAGTTCCTACGTGATCATGCCCTCGGAGGGCGAGCCCAATATCTCGGCCTACTGGCAAGACAAGGCCGGCGAGTGGCAGATGACCACCGACGCCCGCCTGGCCGGCGACGCCGCGATGCAGCGCGACACCTCGCGCGACCACGTGATCGGCGAACTGTCGGCGTTCCTGAACAGCCTGCACTACTCGCTGGGGATCCCGGTAGGCGGCATCTACTTCATGGGCGCGATCTCGGTGCTGTACGGGCTGGCGCTGGTGTCGGGCGTGCTGCTGCACCTGCCGCGGCTGAAGAAGGACCTGTTCGCGGTGCGCCCCGGGCGCAACCTGAAGCGCTTCTGGATGGACACCCACAATGTGCTGGGCCTGTTCAGCCTGCCCTTCCACCTGGTCTTTGCCATCACCGGCGCGCTGTTCTGCCTGTCGCTGGTGCTGATGATGGTGTTCAACACACTGACCTTCGACGGGCGCCTGTTCGAAGCGGTGCCCCGCGCCACCACCGCCGTGCCGGAAGTGGCCGCGGCCAACCGGGCGGTGCCGACCATGCCCACGGCAACGCTGATGCAGATCGCGCGCGAGCACGGCGGCGAGCGCTTCACGCCCGAGTCGTTCCGCTTCCAGCGCTATGGCGACGCCAACGCCGTGGTGGAGGTGCGCGGCACCAGCACGCAGGCACTCGGCAACCTGGGCTCGGTCGGCATCCATGCCGCCAGCGGCGAGCCCAACGCGGGCCAGCTGACCGCCAACCAGACCGCCGGCACGCGCGACAGCAACCACGGACTCTACAGCGCGCTGTACACGCTGCATTTCGGCACCTTCGGCGAGCTGCCGGTGCGGCTGGTCTACCTGCTGGCCGGGCTGGCCGGCGCCTTCCTGTTCTATTCGGGCAACCTGCTGTGGATCGAGTCGCGGCGCAAGCTGCGCCAGGCGGAGCAGCCGCGCGTGCACCGGCTGCTGGCGCAGGGCACGGTCGGCGTGTGCATCGGCTGCTGCATCGGCGTGGCGCTGTGCTTCCCGGCGGCGCTGCTGTGGCCTGAGCGCGCGGTGAGCTACACGTATTTCACGGTGTTTGGCCTGGCCTGTGCCTGGGCGCTGCTGCGCCCGCCGGTGCGCGCCGCGGTGGAACTGCTCTACGCTGCCGCGCTGGCGTCGCTGACGGTGCCGCTGGCGAACGCGATCCTGACCGGCGACCACCTGCTGCACAGCATCCCAAGCGGGCACTGGATCATCGCCGGCTTCGATATCGGCGCGATCGCGCTGGCCGCGGGCTTTGCCGCCCTGGCCCGCGCCACGCAGCGCCGCGCGCGCAGCGGGCCGGCGGAGTCGGTCTGGGCGATGCCGCGGGCAGCCCAAGCCGCCCAGGCCGCCAGGCCCACCGCAAGCGCCAAGACGATGCCCAGCACGGATACACCCTGAACGCACCGCGCACGCACGCACGCAAAAACGGACGCAGCAGCGTCCGTTTTTGTTTCCTTGACCGCGCCAGCCCGGCCGCTGCCCTACACTATCTCAGGCCAACAACATCGAGCCGACCGCCATGGAATCAACCTTCCACCAGTTTTCCGAACTGTTTGCCCAACTCGGCCTGGCCTCCGACGAAGCCAGCATCCGCAGCTTTATCGGCACGCACGCCCCGCTGCCCGACGATGTCGAACTGGCCGAGGCACCGTTCTGGACGCCCGCCCAGGCCACGCTGCTGCGCGACGAGCTGCTGGACGACGCCGACTGGGCCGAGGTCGTCGACCAGCTCAATCTCGCCCTGAGGCAGCCGGCTTGAGGCCGCTTACGCGGCCAGCGTAGCCTCCAGCGCCTGGCGCAGGTCGGCGATCAGGTCGCGCGTGTCTTCCAGGCCGATATAAAGCCGCACCAGTTCGCCGGTATCCTGCCAGCCGGCCGGCGGCCAGGTGCCCGCCGGGCGCATGCCCTGCACGTGATACGGCACGGCCAGGCTGTGGGCGCCGCCCCAGGACCAGCCGATCGCAAACAGCTGCAGCGCCTCGACCAAGGCATCCACCTGCTGGCGCGTATAGCTTGCCCGCAGGATGATGGCAAAGAGCCCGCTGGCACCGGTGAAATCGCGCCGCCAGTTGGCGTGGCCGGGGCAGTCCGGCAGCGCCGGATGCAGCACGCGCGCAACCTCGGGCCGCTGGCGCAGCCACTCCGCCACTTCGCGGGCAGCACGGTCATGCGCGGCCAGGCGCACCGGCAGGCTCGGCAGCCCGCGCAGCACCAGGTGGCAGTCATCGGCGGAAACCCCCCAGCCCATCAGCATGCGGGTGCGCTTGAGGCGGTCATGCAGCGCATCGTCGCAGGTCAGCACGGCGCCCATCAGCACGTCGCTGCCGCCGGACTGGTACTTGGTCAGCGCCTGCACCGAGATGTCGATGCCCTTGTCGAACGGGCGGAAGTAGATGCCGGCCGACCAGGTATTGTCGATCGCGGTCAGCACGCCGCGCGCCCTGGCCGCGGCGACGATGGCGTCGCTGTCGGGCACTTCCATGGTCACCGAACCGGGTGACTCCATCCAGATCAGGCGCGTATTCGGCCGGATCATCGCCGCCATCGCAGCGGCGTCCATCGGGTCGTAGTAGCGCACGGTCACGCCGAATTCGCGTGCCAGCCACTCGCCGTGGTCGCGGTTGGGGCCGTAGACGTTGTGCGGAACCAGCACGTCGTCGCCGCTCTTGAGCAGCGCGAAGTAGACCAGAGAGATCGCCGCCAGCCCCGACGGCTGCAGCAGCGTGTGGCGCGCACCCTCGAGCAGCGCCAGGTGCTGGCACAGCGCCTCGCTGGTCGGCGTGGCGTGCAGGCCATAGCGCCAGTAGGTGGTGGCACCGTCGCCATGGGCGCGCAGTTCGGCCAGGTTGCGGAACACCACGGTAGAGCCGCGGTGCGTGGCGGGGGAGAACGAGGCAAAGCCGGGCGCGATCTCCAGCTCGGGCTGGACCGCAACGGTTTGCAGGTAATGGGCGGGCGACGCGGGCTTGTCGGATGGCGAATCGGACACGGCGGTTTCCTTGCTGGCTGCTGGCCGGCCACGGCGCGCTGCCCTGGCGGTATCGCCCGGGCAGAAGCACGGCACGGTCAGGAATGAGACTCGATGAGCCTTCGAGCTTACCAGCAAATGCCGGCCGCGCCACCGGCGATGGCAACGGCGGGCACCAGGAAGCGGCTTACCAGCCGGAAATCGAGGACTTCGGCGGCGGCGGCGCGTAGGTGACGCCGCTGTTGGGCCTCATGTCGAACGGGGGAATCACCAGCACGCCCAGCGGGCGGATAAAGAACGGCAGCACGATGGCCGGGTTGAACGCATCGGTCCAGGTGCCGCGCACGGCGCCGCTGGCGTCGATGCTGCCTTCCCAGTTGCCCGACACGCGGGTGCCGTCGCCGGACTCCTCCATCAGGAAGGCGCCGTCCTCCCACTCGCCCGCCAGCAGGCGCACACCGGCGCCACGGCCGGCGTATTCGCCGCGCACGCTGTCGCGCTCGTCAGGCTTGGGGCCCAGGCGCAGCCGCACCGGCTGGTCGCCGACCTTGCCGACGTAGACCGGCAGCGACGCATATTCCGGCCGCGGCGCCAGAGGTATTGGCGCGCCTGTGGAAAGCGAGGTGCCGCCGCGCCGGGTTTCGCCGTCGCGAATGGCCTGGTTGATGCCCAGGCCTTCCCCGCCGGCTGGCCCGGCGTTCAGCGGGCCAGTCGACAGCTCGGTCGACGGCGCTGCCTGCGCCGTGCCCGCCAGGGCGAGCACGGCGGCCAGGCCGAGCGTGCAGAGGCTCTTCGTCAGCAAAGCCAGGCGCAAGGCAAACCTCAGATACGCTCGAAGATGGCGGCAATACCCTGCCCGCCGCCGATACACATCGTCACCAGCGCGTAGCGGCCCTGCACGCGGTTCAGCTCATGCAGCGCCTTCACCGTGATCAGGGCACCGGTGGCACCGATCGGGTGGCCCAGCGAGATGCCCGAGCCGTTCGGGTTGACCTTGGCCGGGTCCAGGCCGAGGGCCTTGGTCACCGCGCACGCCTGCGCGGCAAAGGCTTCGTTGGCTTCGATCACGTCCAGGTCCGACACCTGCAGGCCGGCACGCTCCAGCGCAATCTTCGTCGCGGGCACCGGGCCGATGCCCATGGTCTTCGGGTCCACGCCGGCATGGCCGTAGGACACCAGGCGGGCCAGCGGCTTCAGGCCGCGGCGCTCGGCTTCGGCGCGCTCCATCAGCACCACCGCGGCGGCGGCGTCGTTCAGGCCCGAGGCATTGCCGGCCGTGACCGTGCCGTTTTCCTTGACGAAGACTGGCCTGAGCTTGGTCATGTCGTCGATGGTGGCGTCATGGCGCACGTGCTCGTCGGTGTCGAAGGTGACGTCGCCCTTGCGGCCCTTGCTCACCACCGGGACGATCTGGCCCTTGAAGTAGCCGGCCTTGATCGCGGCCGAAGCGCGGCGGTGCGATTCCAGCGCGGCCTCGTCCTGCTGCGTGCGCGAGATGTCGTATTCCTTGGCGACGTTCTCGGCGGTCACGCCCATGTGGATGCGGTGGAAGGGATCGTGCAGCGCACCCAGCATCATGTCGACCAGGCCGGCATCGCCCATGCGTGCGCCCCAGCGCGCTGCCGGGGCCAGGTACGGGGCGCGGCTCATGCTTTCCGCGCCGCCGCCGATGGCGACGTCGGTATCGCCCAGCAGGATGGTCTGCGCGGCGCTGACGATGGCCTGCAGGCCCGAGCCGCACAGGCGGTTGACGGTCAGCGCGGGGGCGTTGACCGTCACCCCGCCGTTAACGGCCGCGACGCGGCCCAGATACATGTCGCGCGGCTCGGTCTGGATCACGTTGCCGAACACCACATGGCCGACATCGTCGCCCGATACCTGCGCGCGCGCCAGCGCCTCGCGCACCACCAGTGCACCCAGCTCCGCCGGCGCCACATCCTTCAGGCTGCCGCCAAAGGTCCCGATCGCGGTACGGACACCGCTTACCACTACCACTTCACGCGTCATGACTTTGTCTCCATGAGGTTATGTTGCACCGCACAGTATAGCGGGACGCGGACGAAATCGAACGAGCGTACTTTTACCTAATCAACCCGTTTCAGACCTCGCCCCACAGGTCGTGGCCGTCGGCGCCGGTGATCTTCACGTCGACGAACTCGCCGGCGCGGTAGCGCTGGGAGTGGCGTTCCGGCGGCGCGATATAGACCAGGCCGTCGATTTCCGGCGCATCCGCGGACGAACGGCCGATGCCACCGTCCTGGTTGACCTCGTCCACCAGCACCCGCAGGGTCTGGCCAACCTTGCGCTGCAGGCGGCGTGCCGAGACCTCTTCAGCCACTTCCATGAAGCGGGCGCGGCGTTCCTCGCGCACCTCGTCGGGCAGCGCGCCCGGCAGGTCGTTGGCGGTGGCGCCCTCAACCGGCGAATAGGCGAAGCAACCGACGCGGTCCAGTTCGGCCTCTGCGATAAAGTCGAGCAGGGTCTGGAATTCCGCCTCGGTCTCGCCCGGGAAGCCGGCGATAAAGGTGCTGCGGATGGTCAGCTCAGGGCAGATCTCGCGCCAGGCGCGGATGCGGTCCATGGTCTTTTCGGCATTGGCCGGGCGCTTCATGCGCTTGAGCACGTCCGGGTGCGCGTGCTGCAGCGGCACATCGAGGTATGGCAGCACATGGCCCTGCGACATCAGCGGGATGATCTCGTCCACGTGCGGGTACGGGTAGACATAGTGCAGGCGCACCCAGGCACCGTACTGCGCGGCCAGCTCACCCAGCGCCGCCACCAGTTCGGTCATGCGGGTCTTGAGCGGGCGGCCGTTCCAGAAGCCGGTGCGGTACTTGACGTCGACGCCGTAGGCACTGGTGTCCTGTGAGATCACAAGCAGTTCCTTGACGCCGGCCTTGAACAGGTTCTCGGCCTCCAGCATGACCTCGGCCACCGGGCGCGACACCAGGTCGCCGCGCATCGACGGGATGATGCAGAACGAGCAGCGGTGGTTGCAGCCCTCGGAAATCTTCAGGTAGGCGTAATGCTTGGGCGTCAGCTTGATGCCGGCGGCCGGCACCAGGTCGGTGAACGGGTCATGCGGCTTGGGCAGGTGCGTGTGCACCGCCTGCATCACCTCGCCCAGCGCATGCGGGCCGGTCACGGCCAGCACCTTGGGGTGCACCGACGACACGATGTCATGGCCCGCCGCATCCTTCTTCGCGCCCAGGCAGCCGGTGACGATGACCTTGCCGTTCTCGGTCAGGGCCTCGCCGATGGCGTCCAGGCTCTCCTGCACGGCCTCGTCGATAAAGCCGCAGGTATTGACCACGACCAGGTCGGCGCCGTCATAGGTGCCGCTGATGGCATAGCCCTCGGCGCGCAGCTGGGTGATGATCTGCTCGGAGTCGACCAGCGCCTTGGGGCAGCCAAGGGAAACAAATCCCACACGCGGACTATGGTCTTTCTGGGTCGTTGATTCTGAAGGGTTTTTCACGGTGCAATCCGAATGTGGGGGCAGGCGCGGCGGAGTATGCGGGGACAAGGCCGGCGGCCGGTGAGCCAATCGCGCATTTTAACCGTTTGCCATGAATTCTCGGCGCCTGACTCCACACATGTGGCCCAGGCTGCGGCAATGCCGCGTCATTCCGGCGCGGTAGCGGCGCCCGGCAGGCCTTCCAGGACCCGCTCTATCTCCAGCGAGTCCTGCATGCGCCGGATGGCCGCATGCAGTTCGGCGGCCTGTGGCCAGGTCCGCTTGAGATAGCTGAGCCAGAGTTTCACGCGCCCATGCTCATGGCACGAGGCGATACGGGCATGCAGCTTTCTCAGGTAAGTGGCGATCTGGCGGAGGACCAGCGGCCACTCCTCGTCCGACGGCGAACTGTCCATCAGCCCGCGAATGCGCAAAGCCAGGAAAGGGTCGGACACGGCGCCGCGCCCGATCATCACGTCGGCGCAACCGCTGACGGCCCGGCAACGCTCCCAGTCGGCGACCGTCCAGACGTCTCCGTTTGCAATCACGGGCACGTCCACCGCCGCCGCAATGCGCGCGATCCAGTCCCAGTGGGCCGGCGGCCGGTAGCCATGGTCCCGCGTCCGGGCATGCACGACGAGCGTAGCCGCGCCGCCTTCGGCGAGCGCCGTGGCGCAATCAATGGCCAGCGAGGTATCGGAGACGCCCAGCCGCATTTTTGCCGTCACGGCGATATGGGCCGGCACCGCCGCGCGCACGGACGCAACGATCCGGTTCAACAACTCAGGATTCGTCAGCAGCATGGCGCCGCCGCCATGCCGGTTGACGACCTTGGCGGGACAGCCGAAGTTCAGGTCGATGCCATGCGGCGACAAGGTCGCGGCATAGGCCGCATTGCGCGCCAGCCATTCCGGATCGCTGCCGAGCAACTGGATCACCATCGGCGTGCCGCTGCGGGTATAGCCGCCGGCGAGGATTTCGGGCGTATCGCGCTCGTAGACGCGGGCTGGAAGCAACGAACCCGTCACTCGGACGAACTCCGACACACAGCCGTCGTAGCCGCCGGTATCGGTCAGCACGTCGCGCAAGACGTAGTCGGCAAGCCCTTCCATGGGGGCCAGCAATAGCCGGCTCATGGCGAGGACTTCACCGAAGCAGAGGGCCAGGCCTTAAAGGCCGGCGCAGGAGGAGCACATTGGATAACGGAGGGCATGGGGTTTCGCGCACAAAAGGCGAGTCCACACTGAGCCGCCGCTGGAAAGAGTTGCGTGATTGCGTGCGCCTGGGTGCGCAGACCGCGCATTCTACCTGCTTTGCGTCGGCACGGTTTTCAGGGATCGGCGATTCCGATACCGTAGCCCACAGGCTACAGTACGATATGCCCAGCCCCAGACATTCGAGCACTGATTTCGGAGTGAGCCATGAAAGAACCAACCCGCCCCTGGGACTCCACTGAGCAGCTGAGGAACGAGCAGGAGATCGCCGCCTACCTGGATGCCTGCCTCGCCGAGGCCGGCGACGACGATCGATTCATTGCCTACGCACTCGGGGTGGTGGCGCGTGCGCGCGGCATGACGCGACTGGCGCGCGAAACGGGCCTTTCGCGCGAAAGCCTCTACCGCTCGCTGTCAGGCGAAGGCAATCCGGAGTTCGGGACGATCTGGAAGGTGATGCGGGCGCTGGGAATCCGCCTGCATGCGAGCGCTGGCTGAGTGCCAGCCAGCGTGCGGGATATGCGGCGGGTGTAGCGCCCGCCGCTGCCAGTGTCTTACTTCTTGTCCGGCTGGTTGAACGGGAACGTCCCGAACATATTCTTGGCCTGGCTTTGCATCTGCTCCTGCATCTGCACGAACAGGTTCTTGCTCTGCTCGATGTAGTTGCTCATCATGCCCTGCATCATCGGGCCCTGCATGTTCATGAACTGCGACCACATGTCGGGGCTGAAGGTTTCGCCGGAATACAGGCCCTTGGAGTTCTCGGCCAGCTTGTTCTGGATGTCGATGAAGGCCTGGATGTTCTTTTCCAGATAGGTGCCCATCATGCCCTGCATGGCATGGCCGTAGAAGCGGATGATCTGCGACAGCATCGCGCTGGAGAACATCGGCACGCCGCCCGTTTCTTCTTCCAGGATGATCTGCAGCAAGATGCTGCGGGTCAGTTCGTCACCAGACTTGGCGTCGACGACCTTGAATTCTTCTGAATCCATGACCAGCTGCTTGACGTCGGCCAGAGTGATGTAGGTGCTGGTCTGGGTGTCGTAGAGCCTGCGGTTCGGATACTTTTTGATCAGTCGCTCTGCGCCTTTTTTGGTCGTGGCCATCGGTGCTCTGTCCTTGTGTCATCGCTGTTTGCGCGCTGCTGCACCGCATGGGGTGCAGTGCGCAAATCGGTATCGCCCGCGCCATCTGCTTGTTGTCGTGCCGGCCGTCTGGTGGCCTGTTCGCGCATGGCTGCGCGTGGCGGCCTGCAACCTCGCCCCCGCGAGGGCCGCGCTGCACGAACTTGGTGCTGGCTGCGCCGCTGCCCTGATTCTATGCCCAACAAGGCACTAAGAAAAGCGACCGAGCTTAAGGAAAACCCGGTGAATTGGCGCAAAAAGGGAGGAATGGCGTGCTGGCAGAAACGATTCGCGGGCCATGACGGCCCGCGAAACAGGTGGCGCAACGTAGTGTCCGCCGCCTTGTGCGCCGCGCTGGCTGCACCGCAATACGCGGGCGCCAGCGCCGGCTGCCGACTGGTTGAACCAGGCCGGCAGGTCAGCCCATATGCAGGCCGCCGTTGAGCGAGAAGTCGGCGCCGGTCGAGAAACCGGACTCGTCCGACGACAGCCAGGCGCAGATCGAAGCGATCTCTTCCGGCTCGCCCAGGCGCTTGACCGGGATCGTCCCGACGATCTTGTCGAGCACGTCCTGGCGGATCGCCTTGACCATGTCGGTGGCGATATAGCCCGGCGAAACGGTGTTGACCGTCACGCCCTTGGTCGCCACTTCCTGCGCCAACGCCATGGTGAAGCCGTGCAGGCCAGCCTTGGCGGTGGAGTAGTTGGTCTGGCCGAACTGGCCCTTCTGCCCGTTCACCGACGAGATGTTGACGATGCGGCCCCAGCCGCGGTCGGCCATGCCGTCGATCACCTGCTTGGTGACGTTGAACAGCGAGGTCAGGTTGGTGTCGATCACCGCGTCCCAGTCGGCACGGGTCATCTTGCGGAACACCACGTCGCGGGTGATGCCGGCATTATTGATCAGCACATCGACCTCGCCGACCTCGGCCTTGACCTTGTCGAACGCGGTCTTGGTCGAGTCCCAGTCGGCCACGTTGCCCTCAGAGGCAACGAAGTCAAAGCCGAGTGCCTTCTGCTGCTCGAGCCACCTTTCGCGGCGCGGCGAGTTGGGGCCGCAGCCGGCCACCACACGAAAGCCATCCTTGGCCAGTCGCTGGCAGATGGCGGTTCCGATACCACCCATGCCGCCGGTCACATACGCAATGCGCTGAGTCATGTCCACTCCTTGATTGGCTCTTCGTTATCGTCGCCGGGTCCGCGCCAACCGCGCGCTGCCCCGGAAAACCCCTTCCTTATTTGCGCTCGACTGCCAGCGCCACGCCCATGCCGCCGCCGATGCACAGCGAGGCCAGGCCCTTCTTGGCGTCGCGGCGCTTCATCTCGTGCAGCAGCGTCACCAGGATACGGCAGCCCGACGCGCCGATCGGGTGGCCGATGGCGATGGCGCCGCCGTTCACGTTGACCTTGGAGGTGTCCCAGCCCATCTGCTGGTGCACCGCCAGCGCCTGCGCGGCGAAGGCCTCGTTGATCTCCATCAGGTCCAGGTCCTGCGGGGTCCACTCGGCGCGCGACAGCGCGCGCTTGGAGGCCGGCACCGGGCCCATGCCCATCACCTTGGGATCGACACCGGCGTTGGCGTAGCTCTTGATCGTGGCCAGCGGGGTCAGGCCCAGTTCCTTGGCCTTGGCCGCCGACATCACCACCACCGCGGCAGCGCCGTCGTTCAGGCCCGAGGCGTTGGCCGCGGTCACCGTGCCGGCCTTGTCGAAGGCGGGCTTGAGGCCGGACATGCTGTCCAGGGTGGCGCCCTGGCGCACGAACTCGTCGGTCTTGAAGGCCACCGGGTCGCCCTTGCGCTGCGGGATCAGCACCGGGACGATCTCTTCGTCAAACTTGCCGGCCTTCTGCGCGGCTTCGGCCTTGTTCTGCGAGCCGACGGCGAACTCATCCTGCGCCTCGCGCGTGATGCCGTATTCCTTGGCCACGTTCTCGGCGGTGATGCCCATGTGGTACTGGTTGTACACGTCCCACAGGCCGTCGACGATCATGGTGTCGACCAGCTTGGTGTCGCCCATGCGGAAACCGTCGCGCGAGCCCGGCAGCACGTGCGGGGCGGCGCTCATGTTTTCCTGGCCGCCGGCTACCACGATCTCGGCGTCGCCCGCCATGATCGCGTTGGCGGCCAGCATCACGGCCTTCAGGCCCGAGCCGCACACCTTGTTGATGGTCATGGCCGGCACCATCGCCGGCAGGCCGGCCTTGATCGCGGCCTGGCGTGCGGGGTTCTGGCCCGAACCGGCGGTCAGCACCTGGCCCATGATGACTTCGCTCACCTGCTCCGGCTTGACGCCGGCGCGCTCCAGCGCAGCCTTGATGACCAGGGCACCCAGTTCCGGCGCCGGGATCTTGGCCAGCGAGCCGCCAAACTTGCCTACCGCGGTGCGGGCGGCGGATACGATGACAACGTCAGTCATTGTGTAGTCCTTTCAATGGAAACGGGAGGGAACCTGCAGGCCTGCCGGCGCCGTGCATGATGCACGCCGGCAGGCATGCAGCGTCATGCCTTGGCTTTGACATATCGCCCAGGCGCGGGTTCGATCGCGGGATAGCGCGCATTGCCGTAGTTGGCGGGCGCGGCGCGTTTCGCGCCGGCCTGGCCAGCCAGCCATGCGGTCCAGTCCGGCCACCAGCTGCCGTGATGCTCGGTGGCGCCGGCCAGCCATTGCTGCGGCGACTCCGGCAGCGCATCGTTGGTCCAGTGGCTGCGCTTGTTCTTGGCCGGCGGGTTGATCACACCGGCGATATGGCCCGACGCACCCAGCACGAAGCGCAGCTTGTTCGCCAGCAGCGCGGTCGAGGCATAGGCCGCAGTCCACGGCACGATATGGTCTTCGCGCGAGCCGTAGATGTAGGTCGGCACGTCGATGCTGGCCAGGTCCACCGGCACGCCGCACACGATCAGCTTGCCGGGCACCTTGAGCTCGTCCTGCAGGTAGGTGTGGCGCAGGTACCAGCAGTACCACGGCCCCGGCAGGTTGGTGGCGTCGCCGTTCCAGAACAGCAGGTCGAACGGCACCGGCGTGTTGCCCTTCAGGTAGTTGTCGACCACGTAGTTCCATACCAGGTCGTTCGGGCGCAGGAACGAGAAGGTATTGGCCAGCTCAAGGCCGCGCAGCAGCGCGCACGGCGCGCCGGCACCGCCGCCCAGCGTGGCCTCGCGCAGCTGCACATGGCCCTCGTCGACAAAGACGTCGAGGATGCCGGTGTCCGCAAAGTCCAGCAGCGTAGTCAGCAGCGTGACGCTGGCCGCCGGGTGCTCGCCGCGCCCGGCCAGCACCGCCAGCGCGGTCGAGACAATGGTGCCGCCCACGCAGAAGCCCAGCACGTTGATCTTGTCCTGGCCGCTGATGTCGCGCGCGACTTCGATGGCGCGGATGGCTGCGTGCTCGATGTAGTCGTCCCAGGTGCTGCCGGCCATGCTGGCGTCCGGATTGCGCCACGACACCAGGAACACCGTATGTCCCTGCTCCACCACATGGCGTACCAGCGAGCTCTCCGGCTGCAGGTCCAGGATGTAGTACTTGTTGATGCACGGCGGCACCATCAGCAGCGGGCGCGCGTGCACCTTGTCGGTCAGCGGCTTGTACTGCAACAGCTGGAAGTATTCGTTCTCGAAGACCACGGCGCCTTCGCTCACCGCGACATTGCGGCCGACCTCAAACGCGCTCTCGTCGGTCTGCGAGATCTTGCCGCGCGTCAGGTCTTCCATCATGTTGCGCACGCCGGCACGCAGCGATTCGCCGCCCGATTCGATCAGCAGGCGCTGCGCCTCGGGATTGGTGGCAAGGAAGTTGGCGGGCGACATCGCATCGACCCATTGCGAGATCGCAAAGCGGATGCGCTGGCGCGTCTTGGCATCGGCCTCGACGGCATCGGCCAGCTCGGTCAAGGCGCGCGCATTGAGCAGGTAGAACGCGGCAGCGAAGCGGTATGGCAGGTTGGTGCGCCATGCGTCGCCGGCGAAGCGCCGGTCGTGCAGCGGCCCGGTGGCCTCGGCCTTGCCCTCGGCCATGGCTTGCCAAAGGGCTGAGAAGTCCTTCATGTAACGCTGCTGGATATCACCCAGCTGCGCCGGAGCGATCTTAACGCCTGCCAGCGCATCCAGGCCCGGAATGCCGGACGCGGCCGCGTGGCCGTTGCCTTCAGTGCCCTGCCACTGGCGGGACCATTCCAGCCATCTGGCTGGATCGAATGGCCCCGGCGTGAACTTGAATGGTTGTGACTTGCCTTCCTGAGTGGAAGCTGCCGCACCTTTGCCGGTCGCCATGATTTGATTGTCTCTCTGCCGTCACTATTCGAACCGGCTCCGGGCATTGCCCTGGCCGGCACTCTGCATGGGGAGATGCTATCCGAATGGACCCGGCTTGCGCCTCCCCCAAAGCGGGAGGGTCTGCCGGCACATCTGCCCTGGAACTGGCTGGAAGCCTCGACCGCACCTGTGCGGCCCTGGCTTGCGTCCATTCCGATAGCGGCTCCCCTTTTATCCTGCAAGCGCGACATCCTGGCATGGCAATGCCATGCGCTATGCTTGCCGGAGAAACCTGGGAATCGTCAGCGATTCCGAGACATTTGAGCCCATTGTTGCCTTGCAACGCACGCGCTGTCAATGCGGGAATCGACCCGGCGCTGCGCGCTCCCCGACCTACCGGACGGTATGCAGCGCTTGCATTTTCCGAGGCCACTGAGCATAGGCGAGAAGGATGAAAATTTGATGTACATCGTGGCGATTGGCTGGCTCTACGTGGCGCTGATGATGGCGATCACCGAGCACAACGTGGTGGCAGGGGTTGCCACCTTCCTGATGTATGGCGTGGCGCCGGTGGCGCTGGTGCTCTACATCATGGGCACGCCCGGCCGCCGCCGGCGCAAGGCCGAAGCCGAGCGCGCGCAGGCGGCCAGGGGCAAGGAAGAGTGAGGCAGCGGCCGGCTCAGTCCGCCAGCCAGACCAGGCTGGCCATGCGGCCGGTCACGCCGTCGCGCCGATAGGAGTAGAAGCGGCCGGCATCGGCCACGGTGCAGGCGTCGCCGCCGTAGACCTCGGTGCAGCCGGCACGTGCCAGGCGCGTGCGCGCCAACGCATAGATGTCGGCAAGGTACTTGCCCGGGGCCCCAGGGCGGAAGGCTGCGGCAACCGCGGCCTGTTCATCGGCGCGTGCCTGGGCCAGGAAGGCATCGCGCACTTCGGCACCCACCTCGAACGCGTCGGGACCGATGGCGGGGCCCAGCCACGCCAGCCAGCGCGGGGCGCCAGCACCGGCAGCGGCCTGCATCCGTGACAGGGTGGCTTCGATCACGCCGTTGCACAGGCCGCGCCAGCCCGCATGCGCGGCGCCCACCACGGTCCCCTGCGCATCGCACAGCAGCACCGGCAGGCAATCCGCCGTCATCACGGCGCAGACGTGGCCGGGCGCCACCGCCAGGCTCGCGTCGGCCTGGGGCACGGGGGCGCCCGGGGCCGCCATATGGTCGACCGTGGCCACCGCGCAGCCATGCACCTGCTCCAGCCATTGCGGCATCGACGGCAGGCAGGCGGCCAGCCGCGCGCGGTTGCGCGCCACGTCGGCGGGGTCGTCGCCAACGTGGGTGCCCAGGTTCAGGCCGCCCGGGGCTGCGCCGGCAAGCCCGTACGGGCCCTTGCTGACACCGCCCTGGCGCGTCGTGGACAGCGCGCGCACACGTGCCGGCGCGGGCCAGTCGGGGACCAGCCAGGCGGGATCAGGCGCTGCGCTCATCGTCACCGTCTTCGTCATCGCCGGCGTATTCCCAGTGGGCCTCGCCGCCTTCCCAGACTTCGTCCCAGGCTTCGTCTTCCTCGTCGGCCTGCGCGCTTTCAAAGTCCAGCGCATCGATCAACGCCTGCAGGTCTTGCGGCGGCTGCGCGGTCCACGACATGTGCCTGCCGGTGGCCGGATGCACCAGGCCGAGCTTGTACGCATGCAGCGCCTGGCGCTCATACGGCACCGGCAGCGTCACGCGGATCGCCGGGCGCTGCCCGCGCTGCGTGGCGCGGAAGTAGACCGGGTCGCCCACCAGCGGGTGGCCGATCGACTCGAAATGCACGCGGATCTGGTGCGTGCGGCCGGTCTCCAGCTTGCACATCACCATCGACACGAAGCCCCGCCCCAGCGGCACCGTGGCCAGCGTGCGGAAATGCGTGCGCGACGGCTTGCCGCTGGCGGTATGCACGACCGCCATGCGCGTGCGCTCGCGCGGGTCGCGGCCGATGGGCGCGTCGATGGTGCCCTCGTCATAGGTGCGGCCCCACACCAGCGCGATATAGGTGCGCTTGACCGTGCGCGCCTGCAGCTGGCGCACCAGGTCGGTCTGCGCGGTGAGCGAGCGCGCCACCACCATCAGCCCGGAGGTTTCCTTGTCGAGCCGGTGCACGATGCCCGCGCGCGGCAGCGACGCGGCGGCGGGGTCGCGGTGCAGCAACCCGTTGAGCACGGTGCCGCTCCAGTTGCCGGCAGCCGGGTGCACCACCAGGCCGGCGGGCTTGTTGATCACCAGCAGGGTGTCGTCTTCATAGACCACGTCCAGCGGCACGTCCTCGGGCGAGAAAGCGGACGATTCCGGCGCAGCCTGCGGCTGGATCTCGATGCGGTTGCCCATCTGCACCGCGTCGCGCGGACGGCGTACCTGGCCGTCGACTCGCACCGCGCCGCTTTCGATCCACTGCTGCAGGCGGCTGCGTGAAAATTCGCTGAAGTGACGCGCGAGCAATTTATCGAGCCGCTCGCCATGCGAGGCGCTGTCCACCTCCAGCGTCAGGCTCACGGCCGCCTCGGCAGCAGGCGCACCGCTGCCGGACGGCGTCTCGGCAAGGTCCTCAAATTCCTCGGGATGGGCCTCGAAATCGGCCACGGACGCGGCTGCGCGCACCCGTTCTGGTGGAAGTCCTCCCACGCCATCTCCTGCTTCGGGGTTGGGCTGGGGGCTTGGGCTATAATGCTTGACGCTATTTTTCTTCATCCGGGATACGATTGCCCATGCAATTGCAGAGCATGAAACGCGCGCGCTGGCGCACGACAATTGGAGCGGTTCTGCTCGCAGGCGGCTGCGTCATGCTGTCTGCATGCGGCCTGCTGGCGGACCAACCCGACGAGACCGCAGGCTGGTCGGCCAACAAATTATATTCGGAAGCCAAGGATGCGCTGGATGGCGGCGACTACACGCGTGCCGTCAAGCTGTATGAAAAGCTCGAAGGCCGCTATCCGTTTGGGCGCTATGCGCAGCAGGCCCAGATCGATACCGCCTACGCCAACTACAAGG
Organism: Cupriavidus sp. SK-4; assembly: GCF_000611125.1. NCBI lineage: Bacteria > Pseudomonadati > Pseudomonadota > Betaproteobacteria > Burkholderiales > Burkholderiaceae > Cupriavidus > Cupriavidus sp. SK-4. The sequence continues at coordinate 10,621 of NZ_JFJW01000069.1, read as the reverse complement.
ATGGTGAAACGGCAGCAGCCCTGGCCGCGGTGGACCGCTTCATCCAGCTGCACCCGAACCATCCCAATATCGATTACGCCTACTACCTCAAGGGCCTGATCAACTTCAATGACAACCTGGGCTGGCTGGGCCGCTTCTCGGGCCAGGACCTGAGCGAGCGCGACCCCAAGGCCGCGCGCGCCGCCTATGACGCGTTCAATACGCTGATCACGCGCCACCCGGAAAGCAAGTACACCCCCGATGCCACGATGCGCATGCAGTACATCGTCAATTCGCTGGCCCAGCATGAAGTGCATGCCGCGCGCTACTACTATCGGCGCGGCGCGTACCTGGCAGCCGTCAACCGCGCCCAGCAGGCGCTGAAGGACTACGACGGCGCCCCGGCCAACGAAGAAGCGCTGTACATCATGGTCCGCTCATATGACGCGATGGGCATGAAGGACCTGCGCGACGACACCGCACGCGTGATGGAGCGCAATTTCCCGGACAGCGATTTCATCAAGTACGGCGCACGCCGCAAGGACAAGGCCTGGTGGGAAGTGTTCTGACGCCGGCTGGCCAGCGGCCATAGAAAACGGGACGTATCCTCCGATACGTCCCGTTTTTCTTTTTCCGGCACCGGCGTCGGTCAGTCCGCTGCCGCGTCCCCGGCTCCGGCGGGCTCCGCCTCAGGCCCCTTGCCCGGACCGCGCAGCGACTCCAGGAACCGCACCACCGTCGCTGCCTCTCGCGTGCGCGTGAACGGCGGCAGGCTTTGCCAGATCTGCCGGCCATAGGGTTTCTCGACCAGCCGCGTATCGAAGATCGCCAGCACCCCGCGATCCGATTCCGAGCGGATCAGCCGCCCCGCCCCCTGCTTGAGCGTGATCACCGCATGCGGCAGCTGGTGCACGGCAAACGGGCTCAGGCCCTTCTTCTGCAGCACTTCCATGCGCGCGGCCAGCACCGGGTCGTCGGGCGGCGCGAACGGCAGCTTGTCGATGATCACCAGCGACAGCGCCTCGCCGCGCACATCCACGCCCTCCCAGAAGCTCTGGCTGCCGACCAGCACCGCATTGCCCAGCTCGCGGAAGCGGTCCAGCAATTCGGTGCGGCTGGCCTGGCCCTGCACCAGCAGCGGCAGGTTCAGGCCGCGCTCGGCAAACGCGTCATAGAGCAGGTCCGAGGCACGCTGCACGGCGCGCAGCGTGGTGCACAGCAGGAAGGTGCGCCCGCCGGCGGCCTCGATCAGCGGCAATGCCGCCTGCACGACCGCGTCGGTGAACTGCGGCGACTGCGGCGCCGGCATGTCGCGCGGCACGTAAAGCAGCGCCTGCTTCGCGTAATCGAACGGGCTGGGCAGCGTCAGCGAGCGGTCCTTGTCGAGCCCCAGCTGCGCGGCGTAGTGGGTGAAGTTGCCCTTCACCGACAGCGTCGCCGAGGTAAAAACCCAGGCGCGCGGCTGGCCGTCGCGCTGGCGCGTGAAGATCGGCGCGATCGACAGCGGCGTGCGGTGCAGCTGCACGGTATGCGAGAACACCTCGACCCAGCGCACGGTTTCAGGCCCGGCGGGCACCGCCGGGGCTGCTTCGCCCTCGCCCTCCGCCTGCTGCGGTGCCGGCGCGGGCGCGGCATCGGCGCGCCACGCGGCCAGCTTGTTGGCCAGCTCCAGCGCGCGGCGGTGGCATTGCTGCAGCGATTCGGCACGCTCGGCCTGGCTTTCGAGCATTTCGACGAAGCCTGACAGCGCCTCGTCCAGCGCACAGAGCGTCTCGTTGAAAGGCTCGGCGATACGGCGGTCGGCCTCGATCTGGCCCAGCGCCAGCCGCGCATTGTCCTTGCTGAAGGCCAGGCGCAGGTCGCGCGCGGCGCGCTCCAGCGGCGCGGCCAGCGCGACCCAGTCCACCGCATCGCGCGCATGCGACAGGCCTTCGGCCACGGTATCGCGGGCGATTTCCAGCAGCTGGCTGGTCGACAGTGTCTCGCCGAAGAACAGCGTGGCGGTCTCTGGCAGCTGGTGGGCTTCGTCGAAGATCACGGTGTTGGCCGCCGGCAGCAGTTCCGCCATGCCGGTGTCGCGCAGCACCACGTCGGCAAAGAACAGGTGATGGTTGACCACCACCACGTCGGCCTGCTGCGCTTCCTTGCGCGCGCGCATCACAAAGCATTCCTTGTAATGCGGGCATTCCGATCCCAGGCAGTTGTCGCGAGTGGAGGTCACCATCTGCCATACCGGCGCGTTCTCGGGCACGGACGCCAGCTCGGCCTTGTCGCCGGTGGAGGTTTCCTTGATGAAGCGGCCGATGTCGCGCAGCCACGCCGCATCCTGGCGCGACGCCAGGCGGCCGTTGGCCTGTGCGCGTTCCAGGTGGTAATGGCAGACGTAGTTGGCGCGGCCCTTGAGCAGCGCTACCGAGACCGGCACGTTCAGCGCATGGCGCACCGTGGGAATGTCGCGCAGGAACAGCTGGTCCTGCAGGTTCTTGGTGCCGGTCGACAGGATCACCTTGCCGCCCCACAGCATCGCCGGCACCAGGTAGGCGTAGGTCTTGCCGGTGCCGGTGCCCGCCTCGACGATGACGGAATCGTTCTGCACGATCGCGTCGGCGACGGCCTCGGCCATCTTGTGCTGCGAGGCGCGCGGCCGGTAGCCGGGAATGGCCTGGGCCAGCGTGCCGGTATCGGCAAAGATGGTGGCCAGTTCAGCGCCGCGGCTGGCGCCGTCGTCGGCGGGCGCGGCAGGCGCGGGCGACCCGGCGTCGGTCAGGCTGACGGCTTCGGACGGCTCGGGGGAATCTGGAAGGTCGGACAAGGCAGGGGGGGAATGTTGTATGGGCCGCCGGACGGCACCGGCGGCAATCGGCAAGCCTGGATGCGCTCAGGCCGGCACGTCGGGTTCGAGCTGCAGCTGCAGCAGCGTGATGGCGTCCTTCAGCTTGAGGCGGCGCTTCTTCAGCCGGCGCAGCTGCAGTTCGTCATGGACGGCATCGCTGGCAAGCCGGTCGATCAGGAAATCCAGGTCGCGGTGCTCGATCTGCAACTCCATGATGCGCCGCTCCAGGGTATTCAGGTTGCTGTCCATCTATGCCTCCGCTGCGCAGTCACGGTGCCGGACTTCAGAAGCCGAACGGGCGCGGCGCCGACGCCTGGCCCTGCTGCTCCTTCGCCTTGGCGCGGCGCTCTTCCAGTTCCTTCTGGCGCTGTTCGAGGTCGCGCTGCTTGGCCTCGTATGCCTTGGCATTCTCCTGCCGCTGGCGGGCCTGCTCGGCGCCCTTCTGCTGGGCCTCCTGCATGCGGGCATCGAAGTCGGACTGCTTCTTCTCGTACGCCTGCGCATTGGCGGCGCGCTGCGGCGCCTCACCCTGGCGCTGCGCCTCGCGCAGCTGCTGTTCCTGCTGCTTCTTCTGGAAGGCCTCGCGGCTGGACTGCTCACTGGCCGAGCGCTTCGGCTGGCTGGCCTCGAACTCGGCGTTGCGCAGCGCCTGTTCGCGGTCGCGCTCGGCGGCGCGGTGGGCGCGTTCGGCCTCGCCTACCTCCAGTTCGCGCTTGCGCAGCACCTGCAGCTCCTCGCGCTGGACTTCCTTGGCATTGTTGATGCAGTGGTTGACAAAGAACTTGCCGTAGCACTCGCGTTCGGCGGCGGCGAAGCGGTAGTTGGTCCAGGCGCGCGAATCCTCGACGGCCTTGCGTTCGGCGGCAAAGTCGCGCTGGCCGTTGGCGGCGGGCGGCGCGGCGGGCGCGGAAGCCTGGGCGCGCGCCTCGCGCAGCGGCATCAGCACGGCGCATGCAGCCATGGCCAGAGCAGCCAGGCGGCCGAAGCGGAACAGGGAAGTTTCAGGCACGTTGGCGAAGGTTGGCATGGCCAGGATGGTGGCCTTGGCGGCGGCCGGGCGGGACTTGACGATCATGACCGGATTCTAGCATCCGGGCCGGGCACCGGCCTGCCCTGCCGGGACGTTGCGGACGTGCGCGGGACGCCGCCCGCCCCGCACCTGCTGCGCGCCCTGGCGGATACCTCGCGCGCTTGTGGCAAAATGCCCCGCTTTCGACTGACTGCGTTTTTCGCCGCGCTCTCCGATGTCAAACCTGCCCGCATCCGTCTCGCAAAAGATTGTCTCGCTCATCGCGGCTGAACTGTCCGTGCAGCCCCGCCAGGTGGCCGCGGCCGTGGCGCTGCTCGACGAAGGCGCCACCGTGCCCTTCATCGCCCGCTACCGCAAGGAAGTGACCGGCAACCTGGATGACACGCAGCTGCGCAACCTGGAAGAGCGCCTGCTATACCTGCGCGACATGGAAGACCGCCGCGCGGCCATCCTCGCGTCGATCCAGGAGCAAGGCAAGCTGACGCCCGAGCTCCAGGCCGCCATCGAGGCCGCCGAAACCAAGCAAACGCTGGAAGACCTCTACCTGCCCTACAAGCCCAAGCGCCGCACCCGCGCCCAGATCGCGCGCGAATGCGGGCTGGAGCCGCTGGCGCAGGCGCTGCTGGCCGATCCCACGCTGGATCCGCAGGCCGAGGCCGCCAAGTACGTCAACGGCAACCCCACCGCCGACGGCGGTGTGCCTGATGTCAAGGCCGCGCTGGACGGCGCGCGCGACATCCTGTCAGAGCAGTTCGGCGAGACCGCGGAACTGCTGGGCAAGCTGCGCGAGCACCTGTGGACCAACGGCGTGGTGGCCTCCACCGTGATGGAAGGCAAGGAAACCGCCGAGGAAGAGAAGTTCCGCGACTACTACGCCTACAGCGAGACCATCCGCACCGTGCCGTCGCACCGCGCGCTGGCGCTGTTCCGCGGCCGCAACGCGGGCGTGCTGATGGTCAAGCTGGGCCTGGGCGAGGAACAGGACGCGATGGTGCCGCACCCGTGCGAAGGCATGATCGCGCGCCATGTCGGCGTCCAGAACCTGGGCCGCCCGGCCGACAAGTGGCTGGGCGACGTATGCCGCTGGTGCTGGCGCGTCAAGGTGCAGCCCCACCTGGAAACCGAACTGCTGACGCAGCTGCGCGAAACCGCGGAGAACGAAGCCATCAAGGTGTTCGGCCGCAACCTGCATGAGCTGCTGCTGGCCGCGCCGGCCGGGCCCAAGTCCGTCATGGGCGTCGACCCCGGCATCCGCACCGGCTGCAAGATCGCCGTGGTGGACAGCACCGGCAAGCTGCTGGACACCGCCACCATCTACCCGCACGAGCCGCGCCGCGACTGGAACGGCTCGCTCGCCACGCTGGCACGCCTGGCAAAACAGCACAATGTGGCACTGGTGTCGATCGGCAACGGCACCGCCAGCCGCGAAACCGACAAGCTGGTGCAGGACCTGATGAAGCAGATGCCCGAGCTGAAGCTGACCAAGATCGTGGTCAGCGAGGCCGGCGCTTCGGTGTATTCGGCGTCGGAGCTGGCAGCCAAGGAATTCCCGGACCTGGATGTGTCGCTGCGCGGCGCGGTGTCGATTGCCCGGCGGCTGCAGGATCCGCTGGCCGAACTGGTCAAGATCGATCCCAAATCGATCGGCGTGGGCCAGTACCAGCATGACGTCAACCAGCGCGAGCTGGCGCGGGCGCTGGACGCCGTGGTCGAAGACTGCGTCAACGCCGTGGGCGTGGACGTCAACACCGCCTCGGCACCGCTGCTGGCGCGCGTGTCGGGCCTGAACACGGTGCTGGCGCGCAATATCGTCGAGTTCCGCGACGCCAATGGCGCCTTCCCCAACCGCAACGCGCTGAAGCAGGTGCCGCGCCTGGGCGACAAGACCTTCGAGCAGGCGGCCGGCTTCCTGCGCATCAACGACGGCGACAATCCGCTGGACCGCTCCTCGGTGCACCCGGAAGCGTATCCGGTGGTGCAGCGCATCCTGGAGCACGTCAAGAAGGGCCTGCGCGATGTCATGGGCAACCGCGACGCGCTGCGCGGCCTGTCGCCGACGCAGTTCACCGACGACTCCTTCGGCCTGCCGACCGTGCGCGACATCCTGTCCGAGCTGGAAAAGCCGGGCCGCGACCCGCGCCCCGAGTTCAAGACCGCAACCTTCCAGGAAGGCGTGGAAGACGTGAAGGACCTGCAGCCCGGCATGGTGCTGGAAGGCGTGGTCACCAACGTGGCAGCCTTCGGCGCGTTTGTCGATATCGGCGTGCACCAGGACGGCCTGGTCCACATCTCGGCGCTGTCCAGCAAGTTCGTCAAGGACGCGCATGAGGTGGTCAAGGCCGGCCAGATCGTCAAGGTCAAGGTGATGGAGGTCGACGTCAAGCGCAACCGCATCGGCTTGTCGATGCGCCTGGACGACGAGCCCGGCCAGGCCGCGGCACGCGCCGGCGGCGACCGTGGTGACCGCGGCGGCCAACGC
>NZ_JFJW01000069.1:2329-4166 GCF_000611125.1 Cupriavidus sp. SK-4 | reverse complement strand
ACGGGCAACCGTGCGGGGCGTCGTCGCTTTCAGCCGCCGTGCGCGATCCGCACGGCCAGGCCCTTGCCGGCGCCATCGGTGCGGTTGGCGAACGCAATCTCCAGCCCATGCAGCCGCGCCACGCGCTGCGCAATCGAAATGCCGAGGCCGTGGCCCTGCTCGCGTTGCCCCGATCCGCCACGGAAGAACCGATCGCCCAGCCGCGCCAGCACGTTAGGCGCGACGCCCGGGCCCTGGTCGAGCACCGTGACGCTGTCGGGCCGGAAATCGATGGTCACCAGCGCGCCCGGCGGACTGTAGCGGATGGCGTTGTCGAGCAGGTTGCGCAGCAGCAGCGACAGCAGGTTGGTGTCACCCGCCACCGGCAATGGCGCCTGCCCTTCCGGGGGCCATTCCAGCTCGACGTCGACCTGCTTCCGCTGCGCCAGAGCCAGGCAGTCCGACAGCGCCTGCTGCGCCACCGGGACCCAGTTGACCGGCTGGCGTGACGGCAGGCCGGCGGCATCTTCCAGCCGGCTCAGCGTCAGCAGCTGCGACACCAGCCGGCTGATGCGGTCGATGCCGGTGGCCACGTTGGCGCGTGCCTGCGCGCGCTCGGCGTCATCGGCCGAACGCTCGGCGATTTCCCACTGCGCCTTCAGCGCGGCCAGCGGCGTGCGCATCTCATGGGCCGCATCGGCGGTGAGGCGCCGTTCATGCTCGATCGAATCCGAGACGCGCGCCAGCAGGCGGTTCATGGCGTGCACCAGCGGCACCAGTTCGCCCGGCACTGCCTGCAGGCTGAGCGGCCGGCGGTCTTGGGGGGCGCGGCCTTCAATATCGGTCGACAACGCGCGCACCGGCGCCATGGCGCGCCGCATGAACCAGATCAGCAGGCCGATCAGCACCGGCAGGCCTGCTGCCCACGGCAGCACCTGCGCGGCGATATAGGACAGGATCAGCTCATTGCGCTCGGCCAGTTGCTGGCCCACGCAGACGCGCCAGCCCGTGTCGGGATCATCGAGGTAGTAAAGCCGCCAGGACTGCTTGTCGATGGTGACGTCGGTAAAGCCCTTCACTCCCGGCGCACGCGGCAGCAGGTCGCCCTCGGGATCGATATGCAAGGGCTTGCCGTCCGGCAGCCAGGCGGCGATGGCGAGATCGCCCAGGCCGGCATCGCCCTGGTCGCCCTCGACCAGCTCTGGCAGCCGGGTGCGCGACGGCGCCGCGGCGACATCCACCAGCGGCACCACCGAATGCATCTGCAGCGCCATGCGCACCATGTCGGTGTCATAGAGTTCATTGATCTCGTGCCGGGCGCGCACGTAGGTCATGCCGATGGTCAGCAGCCACACCACCGGCGCGGCGATCAGCACCGCAAGGATGAGCCGGCGCTGCAACGTCATGTGCAGTCCTCGGCCGCGCCCAGCGTGTAGCCGGCGCCGCGGAAGGTGCGCACGATCTTCGGATGGATCTTGCGGCGCAGGTGGTGGATATGGACTTCCAGCGCGTTGCTTTCAACGCCGCCCTGCCAGTCATAGAGTTTGTCGCGCAGGAAGTCGCGCGTCAGCAGCCGGTTGGGGTGCGCCAGCAGCAGCTCCAGCAGCATGGCTTCGCGGCTGGTCAGTTCCAAGGGCTTGCCCTGCCAGTACGCCTGGCGCGCGGCCGGGTGGAATTCCAGCGCGCCGTGCTTCCACACTGGCGACGACAGGCCCGCGGCGCGGCGGGTCACGGCACGCAGCCGGGCCGCCAGCTCATCGAGCGCGATCGGCTTGACCAGGTAGTCGTCGGCACCGGCGTCAAGGCCGCCGATGCGGCTGTCGATCGCATCGCGCGCGGTCAGCACGATCACCGGGAT
>NZ_JFJW01000069.1:187-2321 GCF_000611125.1 Cupriavidus sp. SK-4 | reverse complement strand
CTGCCGCGCGCACGCCAGCGCGCGAGCAGCGACATGCCGTCTTCCCCAGGCAGGCCCAGGTCCAGCACCACGGCATCGTAGTGGACCACGCCGAGCGCATGGTCGGCTTCGGCGCCGGTGCTGAACCAGTCGACCGCATAGTCGAGCAGCTGCAGGCCGCGCCGCAGCCCGTCGCCCAGCATCGGGTCGTCTTCAACGATAAGGATTCTCATATTCTCGGGTGGCCCGGACGTATCACGGTATTGTGCGCGCCCCGCCTTAATGTGCCATTAAGGTTCGCGAATTATCCTGCGCTCACTTTGCAGGCGCCCCGCTGTTCAACGCGGCGCGGGCCGCCAGCGTGGACATGGCCTTGTCACCCCCGCGCCTGCACGCCGCCACACGCGCGACCACTCACTGTTCCCCTTCAAGCCGAGCCTTTTGCGCATCATGCACCGTTCCGACCGCCTCGCCGCCGAGCCCGGGCTAATCACCGCGCGGCCCGCCGCGCCGTGGCATGCCACGCGGCTGGCGGGCGTGCCCGTGGTGACGCTCGGGCTGGTGGTGCTGGCATTCACGCTGCTTTGGTTCGGCACGCTGGGCGTGCGCCACCTGCTCGGGCCCGACGAGGGCCGCTATGCCGAGATCGCCCGCGAGATGCTGAGCACGAGCGACTGGGTCACGATCCGCTACAACGGGCTGAAGTACTTCGAGAAACCGCCGTTCCATATGTGGGCCACGGCGGTGTCGTACACGCTGTTCGGCGTCGGCGACTGGCAGGCGCGGCTGTGCGTGGCGCTGGCCGGCATCGCCGGGCTGGGGGTATCGATGCTGGCCGCCGCGCGCTGGTTCGGCGCGCGTGCGGGGCTGCTGGCCGGGCTGGTGCTGGCAAGCGCGCCCATGTGGAACGTCGCCGCGCACTTCAATACGCTGGACATGACGCTGTCCGGCATCATGGCCTGCGTGCTCGCGTGCATGCTGCTGGCCCAGCATCCGCACGCCACGGCGCCGGCGCGCCGCGGCTGGATGCTGGCGTGCTGGGCGGCCATGGGCGTGGCGCTGCTGACCAAGGGGCTGGTCGGGCTGGCGCTGCCGGGACTGGTGCTGGTGGTGTACACGTGCGTGACGCGCGACCTCGCACTGTGGCGCCGCCTGCATGCGCCGGCCGGCATCGCACTGCTGCTGCTGGTGGCGATGCCTTGGTACTGGCTGGTGGCGCGGCGCAATCCGGAATTCCTGCGCTTTTTCTTTATCCACGAGCACTGGCAGCGCTACACCTCGACCGTGCATGCGCGCAAGGGCGCGCTGTGGTACTTCGTGCCGCTGCTGGTGGGCGGCTTCCTGCCGTGGCTCGGACTGGTTCCCGGCATGGTCCGCGCGGTCAGGCAGCGTGCCGGCGTGGTTGCCACGGGTGGGTCCAGGCCATTCCAGCCTGCGCTGATGGCAGGGCTGTGGGCAGTGTCGATCTTCGTGTTCTTCAGCCTGTCGGGTTCGAAGCTGCCCGGCTACATCCTGCCGCTGTTTCCCGCACTGGCGATCCTGGCGGGCGCAGCGCTGGCGCGGACCGGCGACCAACCCTGGCGCAGGCAGCTGTGCGCCATGCTGGTGGTGGGCGCGATCGGCCTGCTGGCGAGCCCGGTCGTGGCCACGCTGGATTCCAACAACACCCCCAACGCGCTGTACCGCGCGTTCGCCGTATGGGCGGAGCTGGCATTCGCACTGGTGCTCGGCAGCGCCGCCATGGCGCTGTGGCTGCTGCGGCGGCATGGCCGCCTGGCCAGCATCACGGCCTATGCATTCGGCATGCTGCTGGCGTTCTCCACCGCATTGCTGGGCCATGAAGCGATCGGCCGCTCCGCCTCGGGCATCGACATGGTGGCGCCGATCGAACGCGTGCTGCGCCCCGGCATGCCGCTCTACGGCGTCGGCATGCTCGACCATACCCTGCCCTTCTACCTGCGCCATCCGCTCACCATGGTGACGCAGGCCGACGAGCTCGCTTTCGGCGCCGAACAAGAGCCGCAGAAGTGGCTGCCGACCCTCGACGCCTTCGTCGATGCCTGGCAGCACGGCCCGCGAGCCATCGCGCTGCTCTCGCCGCAGGCATTCTCTGAACTGAGCGCGCGCGTGCCGATGCATGTCGTCGCGCGCGACT
>NZ_JFJW01000069.1:0-126 GCF_000611125.1 Cupriavidus sp. SK-4 | reverse complement strand
GGGGGGCGCCTCCTGATTTCCCCCGCCATTCGTCAAATCCAATGCAAGGCAAGAAAGTACTGATTCTCGGCGTCAACGGCTTCATCGGCCATCATCTGACGCGCCGCATCCTGGAAACCACGCCGT
>NZ_JFJW01000068.1:110072-110802 GCF_000611125.1 Cupriavidus sp. SK-4 | reverse complement strand
CGGCGCCCGCGTGGCCACGCTGTGGTCAAGCGGGTTGCGGCGCTCGAAGGTGGCACCGTTGGCGGCCTGCGTGCGCTCGCCGTTGATCAGCATGGTGATGCTTTGCATCCTGGAGTCTCCTGGAAGGGGTACTTGGTCTGTCGTCTGGCGCTGCGGCTCAGGCCACCTCGATTTCCACCACGGTCGGCACACGCGTCCGCAGGGCTGTCGCCAGCGCTTCGCGCAATGCAGCAGGATGAGTCACCCGCGCTGCCTCGCAACCATGCCCGCGCGCGATCGACACGAAATCCAGGTCGGGCAAGGCCGTGCCGACCAGCGGATCATCGCCGCCAAAGCCGAAGGTCGGCGCAAACTCCTGCAGGGCGGCGTAGCGCCGGTTGTTGAGCACGATGAACGTGATCGGCAGGCCCAGTTGCGCGGCGCTCCACAGCGCCTGGATCGAATACATGCTGGAGCCGTCGCCGACCAGGCCGATCACCTTGCGCCCCGGCTTGCCCAGCGCGACGCCCACTGCCGCGGGCAGGCCATAGCCAAGCCCGCCGCTGCACATCGTATAGAAGGTCTCGCTGCGCAGGATCGGCAGGTAGCGATGCATCACCGGGCGCGCGCTGGGCGCTTCCTCGACCACGATGGAATCGGGGTCGCGCAGCTCCGCCAGCGTCTGCAGGACATAGGCGACGCTCATCGGCGCGCCGGGCTCGGCGCGCGGTGCCGGCACGCGCGGGCGCGG
>NZ_JFJW01000068.1:104026-110038 GCF_000611125.1 Cupriavidus sp. SK-4 | reverse complement strand
CGCCGGGCGCGCCAGCAGGTCGGCCACGCCCTGGCGGATGCTGCCGACTGCGGCCGTGCCCACCGGCGCCCATGCGGCGATATTCGGATCGTCGATCAGCTGCACCACCTTCGCCCCGGGCGGCGCATGGGGGCCAAACCCCTCGACGTGATAGGTGAAGGCCGCCGCGCCCAGCGCGAACACAAGGTCGTGGCCCGTCAGCAGCCCGACGATCTTCCCGCGCATCGCCGGCAGGAAGCCGGCAAACAGCGGATGGTCTTCCGGAAAGCCGCAGCGCCCCGACATCGGCGCCACCCACACCGCCGCCTGGTGCCGTTCCGCCAGCCGCACCACATCGTCCCAGGCGCCATCGCGGTCCACCGCCGCACCCACCACGAACGCCGGCCGGCGGCTGGCGTCAAGGGCTGCGCCGATCTGCGCCAGCAGGTCGGGCTGCACGCGGCTTTCCGTGCTGACCGTGCGCGGCAGCACCGGCTCGCACGGACGGGCCCAGTCATCGGCGGGAATCGAGATCAGCACCGGCCCGCGCGGCGGCTGCATGGCGATGTAGTAGCCGCGCGCAATCGCCAGCGGCACGTCTTCGGCCCGCGCCGGCTCGCAACTCCACTTCACGTAGGGCTTGGGCAGCTCGGTGGCCTGGGCCGAGAACAGGAAGGGCTCGAACGGCAGGATCGAGCGCGCCTGCTGCCCGGCCGTGATCACCATCGGGGTGCGGTTCTTGTGGGCGGTGAAGATGCTGCCCATGGCATGGCCGACACCGGCCGCCGAGTGCAGGTTGACGAAGGCCGCATTGCGGGTGGCCTGGGCATAGCCATCGGCCATGCCCACCAACACGGACTCCTGCAGGCCGAGGATGTAGCGGAAGTCGTCGGGGAAATCGAGGAACAGTGGCAGCTCGGTCGAGCCGGGATTACCGAAGATGGTGGTCATGCCGAAAGCGCGCAGCAGGTCCAGCACAGCGGTGCGCACGGTGGTGGGAGTGGCGGAGGCGGCAGGCGTGGCGGAAATGGCCATGGTCGTGGAGGCTCCAGTGCGGAATCAGTGACAAAGCTTGCCGACCAGTATGGGCAATCAGGCCTTGCCCAGAAATTGCCGTTTTGGGGCTAAGTCATTACGATTCGGCATGACCCTCGATCTGCGCCAGCTCCTTGCCTTCCTTGCGGTGTGCGAACACGGCAGCCTGGGCCGCGCCGCCGCACAGCTGAACCTCACCCAACCGGCACTGAGCCGCACCATCCAGCGGCTGGAAGCCCAGTTGGACGCGCCGCTGTTCGAACGCTATGCCACCGGCATGGTGCTGACCGCCTACGGCGAGGCCCTGCTGCCGCACGCCAACCTCTTGCGCCATGAGGCCGAGCACGCTACCGAGGCCGTGCGCGCGCTGCGCGGGCTGGCCGCCGGCACCATCCGCGTGGGCACCGTCGCCAGCGTGGCCAGCGTGGTGCTGCCGGAGGCGATCGAGGCGGTGCTGGCACGCTGGCCCGGTCTGCGCGTTCGCATCGTCGAAGGGGTTGGAGATTTCCTGGCCGATGCGCTGCTGCGCCGCGAGATCGACCTGGCCATCGGCATCGCCCTGCCGGAGAACGAGGAAATCTGCGCCGTGGCGGATGTGGGCTGGAGCGACAGCAGCTTCGTGGTCGCCGCCGCCGGGCATCCGCTGATGGGCAGGACGGTGCTGCGGCTGGCGGATACGGCCGGCTGCCGCTGGGTCATGCCGCCGCGCGGCACGGCGCCATTCGACGAACTGCAGCGGCTGTTTGCGCGGGCCGGGCTGGCGCCGCCAGACATCGTCGCCGAAACCCGCTCGATCATTGCGCTCAAGGCGCTGGTGGCACGCGCGGGCTTCCTCAGCTGGATGGCTGCGCCGATGTACGAGGCCGAGCAAAAGGCCGGCATGATCCTGCCGCTGCCCATTGAGGGCGCCCAGGCGCCGCGCCGGCTGGCGGTGTACCGGCGCCACCAGGGCATCCTGCCGGCGCCGGCAGCGAAGCTGCTGGAGCAGTTGCGCCAGTTGACCTCGGACGTGGGCTGAACGTCAGGTGGGCCGCGCCAGGTCGGCCCCTTCCATCACCCATGCGCGGAACGTGCGCAGCGCCGGCAGGTGCTGCTTCTGCTCCGGATAGCACAGGTAATAGCCCTTCTTGGCCAGCACCTGGGCCGGATGCGCCACCACCAGCGCCCCGGTGGCCAGTTCCTCCTCGATCAGGCAGCGCGGGATCAGCGCGATGCCCAGACCCGACAGCGCGGCCTGCGTGAGCAGCGAAAACTGGTCGAAGCGCGCGCCGCTCCAGGCCTCGCGGGTCGGCAGGCCCAGCGTGGCGAACCAGTCGGGCCAGGCTTCGGGCACGGTGGTGTGGTGCAGCAGCGGATAGCGCAGCAGCGCGGCGGGCGTGGGCGCCACGCCGCCGGGCTCGGACGCCAGCAGGCCCGGGCGGCACACCGGCAGCACCTCGCGCCCGGTCATGTAGTCGGCCAGGCTGCCGGGCCAGACGCCGTCGCCGAAGCGGATCGCGGCGTCCAGGTCCGGCTCGGAAAAATCGTAGCCCTGCGCGTGCGGCACGAATTCCAGCGTCACCTCCGGATGGCGCGCGAAAAACTGCGGCAGGCGCGGGATCAGCCACTTGGCGCCCAGCGTCGGCATGCTGGCGATATGCAGCACGCCGCCCCGCCCCTGGCGCGCCATCAACTCGACGGTCGCGGCCTCCAGCTCGTTCAGGCTGGGGCCGATGCGCTCCAGGTAGCGCTCGCCCGCCTTGGTCAGCATCAGGCGCTGGCGCACGCGCTGGAACAGCTCCACGCCCAGGTAAGCCTCCAGGCTGCGCACCTGCTTGCTGACCGCGCCTTGCGTGACATGAAGTTCACGCGCGGCTACGGTAAAACTGTTATGGCGCGCCGCAGCCTCGAAGGCCTGCAACTCGGTCAGCGACGGACATAAGCGTCGCATAAATCACCTCTATTTCACGACCAAATGGAATGAGCTAAGGATTTTATTTCGTTTGCGGCACGCTTGCCCGGGCGCGCAGAATCGTGAAATCCACTTTATTCCTCCCCTCGCCCTGGATCCCCCATGCAACGTCGCCATCTTCTCCGTCTCCTGGCCGCCGCTTCGGCCGCCGCCGCTGCCGGCATCTCCTTCAGCGCTTTGGCCCAGGCCGGCTACCCGACCAAGCCGATCACGCTGGTGGTGCCCTTCCCCGCCGGCGGCACCACCGACATCGTCGCGCGCATCGTCGCCGACAAGCTCGGCCAGCAACTGGGCCAGGCCGTGGTGGTGGACAACCGCGGCGGCGCCGGCGGCAGCATCGGCACCGCTTTCCTGTCCAAGGCGGCGCCGGACGGGTACACGCTGGGCATTGCCACGGCCTCGACCCATGGCATCAATCCAGCGGTCTACCCGCGCCTGTCCTACGATGCAACCAAGGACTTCACCACCATCACCAACCTGGCCTCGGTGCCCAACGTGATGAGCATCAACCCGGCGGTCAAGGCCACCGACATGAAGTCCTTCATCGCGCTGGCGCAGTCGCAGCCCAACAAGCTGGCCTATGGCTCGGCGGGCAACGGCAGCGTCTCGCACATGATGGGGGAACTGTTCAAGATGAGCAGCAAGACCGAACTGCTGCACGTGCCGTACAAGGGCGTGGGCCCGGCGCTGAACGACGCGCTGGCCGGCCAGGTGCAGGTGCTGTTCGACAACCTGCCGTCGTCGCTGCCGTTCATTGAAGGCGGCAAGCTGCGTGCGCTCGCCGTGGCAGCGCCCAAGCGCGTGGCCGCGCTGCCCAACGTGCCGACCTTTGCCGAGCTGGGCCTGGGCGAAGTCAACGACGCCGCCTGGTTCGGCCTGATCGCACCGGCCAACCTGCCGGCGGATATCCAGACCAGGCTCCACACCGCCGCGGTCAAGGTGCTGGCACTGCCGGAAGTGAAGGCCAAGCTCGAGAAGCTGGGCGCGACCCCGGTGGGCGATACGCCGGCGCACTTTGCCGCCCAGATCAAGAGCGAAGTGGCCAAGAACAAGCGCGTGGCCGCCGCCGCCAAGATCTCGCTCGACTGACTCCACAGCAACACCATGACCGACACCGACCGAACCACCGCGGACAGTCCGTTCTACCTGTACCAGCCCGAGGGCGAGCCCGCGGCGCTGTTCCTGGACTCGCCGCACAGCGCGACGACCTACCCGACGGACTTCCGCCCCGACCCCGCCCTGCCGCTGCCGCTGCTGCGCCAGGCCGAAGACACCTTTGTCGACGAGCTCTACGCCGGCGCCCCGGCGCGCGGCATCGCGCTGCTGTGCGCGGGCTTCCCGCGCAGCTACCTGGACGCCAACCGCGCGCTGGAAGAAATCGACGAAGCCCTGCTCGACGCACCCTGGCCCGGCGCCAGGCAGGAGACCGCCAAGACCCGGCTGGGCAAGGGCCTGGTCTGGCGCGTGCTGGACACCGGCGAGGCCATCTACGACCGCAAGCTGAGCGTTGAAGAAGTGCAGGCGCGCATCAACCGCTGCTACCTGCCCTATTACGCGCAGCTGCAGAAGCTGGCCGACCGCGCGGTCGCCAGCCACGGCAGCGCCTGGCATATCAACTGCCATTCGATGCCGAGCCACGCCGCGCCATTCGCCACCGAGTTCCCGGGGCTGGAGCATCCGGACTTCGTGGTGGGCGACCGCGACGGCACCACCTGCGACAAGCGCTTCACCGACCGGGTCGAGGGCGTGCTCAAGGAGATGGGCTACGACGTCTGGCGCAACCACCCGTACAAGGGCGTTGAGATCGTGCGCGTGGTGGGGCAGCCCCAGGCCGGCTGCCACAGCCTGCAGCTGGAGGTCAACCGCAAGCTCTATATGGACGAGGTGGGCCTGACGCATACCGCGGGCTTTGCCAGGCTGCGCCATGACCTGAACCTGCTGCTCGACGAGCTGCTGCGCTTCACGCGCTCGATGCCGTCGCGCGTGGCCTGACCCGGGCCGGGGCTGCGCCACGCAGCCCCGCATACGCTGCGGGTTCACCGCAGTTGTGCGAGATAGGGGATTCCTGCTAGCGCACAAGTCACTTGCTGCACGACATCATGCGTTAGAAGAATGGGTAACAAGATTTAGGAACTTTGTCAGATAGGTTTCCTCTATCATGGCATTCCTTTGCGAACCCATCTTGCCTGCCGGCCCCTACGGCCCCGCGGGCAAACCCAAGAACGCACACACCGCTCACACCGTGATCCGACGAATCTCCGAACTGCTCGGCAGCCGGCTCCGCATGGTGGCTGCCGCAGTGGCCGGTGCGATCGCGCTGGCAGGCTGCGCCAATCTGCCGGCCGATGATGCCAGCGCCGGCCCGGCCCCTGCCCCGGCACCCGCCGCCGCGCCCGCCCGACCTGCCGCCGCCCCGGCACCCGCCACTTCCACTCCGCCCACCAAGACCGTCACCCTGCCCGACCGTGGCCGCGTCAGCCTGTCCGAGTACCGGAGCCGCATGCGCGAACAGCTGATGAAGACCGAGAACGCCAGCAGCGACGTGGCGGACTGCGCCGCCCACGCCAGCTGGGTGGTGCCGCGCTCGGCCAGCTACGATGCCTTGAAGATCCCCACCGGCGCGCTCGCCACGGGACAGGCCACGACCGAGCCATGGAGCGGACGCTTCTCGCCCGGCAAGCAGGCCGTGCCGGTCAGCTCGGTGGTCACCTTCGCCGCCACCGCGCACAAGCGCCGCGGCAACGACGACTGGCAGCCGGTGAAGGTGCGCTGCGGCTATGACGACGGGATGATGCTGGCGTATGAGCTGCTGGACAGCGGCGGCGCCACCATCAGCGAACCGGCCGCCGCGCCGGCCGTGCCTGCTGCCACGCAAGCCTCGGCAAGCAAGAGCCGCAAGGGGACCAAGGGCAAGAGCACGGCTTCGAAGTCGGGCAAGACGTCGGCGTCCAAGTCGTCGAAGTCAACGACCGCCAAGTCCACCTCCGGCCCGGCCAAGACGACCAGCAAGACCAAGAAGAAGCAATAAGCGCAAAGCGGGCGCACCG
>NZ_JFJW01000068.1:90095-104019 GCF_000611125.1 Cupriavidus sp. SK-4 | reverse complement strand
GCGCCCGCGCCAAGGCCGTTCCGGCCCACCCGGTTCTGTCCGGTTGGGCCGTTTGCATTGGCTCAGCCCAGGTAGTCCAGGATCGCCTGCAGCATCGCCGTCCCCAGCAGCGCACTGCGCGCGCCGTTCCAGCCGACCGCCGGATCCGGCAGGTCGGCATTGTCCTTGAATGGCATCTCCAGCGTCAGCGCCAGGCAACCGAAGGTATGCCCGATGTACTTGGACGCCAGCTTGAGCGCATCCGCGTTGTACTTGCTGGCCGCGTAGCCGTGCACATCCTGGAAATCCGGCGAGACCCGCTTGAAGGCCTCGATAAAGCGCTGCTGCTCGCGCCGGCGCGCCTCGGTAAAGCCCGGCAGCATCTCGCTGCCGGCGACGAAGTTGTACGGCAGTCCCTCGTCGCCATGGATGTCGAAGAACATGTCGCAGCCGCTGGCCTCGATGGCGCGGCGCACGTGGTAGACCTCGGGGCTGATATCCGGGCTCGGCGCCATCCACTCGCGGTTCAGGTTGGCGCCGGCGGCGTTGGTGCGCAGGTTGCCGCGCGCCGAGCCGTCCGGGTTCATGTTCGGCACGATATGGAACACCGCGCGCTCCAGCAGCTTGCGCGCAACCGGGTCGCCCGCCCACATGCCGGTGCCGGTCAGGCGCTGCAGCACGCCTTCGACAAACCATTCGGCCATGCTCTCGCCCGGGTGCTGGCGCGCGATCATCCAGACGGTCTTCTTGCCGGGGCCGGGCTGGCCCAGCGTGACGCGGGTCATGTCGCGCCCGTCCACGGTGCTGCCCAGGTGCGACAGCCGCGCCAGCGGCGAGCGCTGGCAGCTGGCCAGCAGCGACAGGTGGCGCTCATCCGGATACGGCTCGAAATACGCAAACCAGATGCTGTCGTGCTCGGGCGTGAACTCCACCGTCATCACCTGGCCGTCGAAGCGCGTCGGCACGCGGAACCAGTTGGCGCGGTCGTACGAAGCCACCGCGCGGTAGTCGCGCCATCCGTCCGGATAGGTGCAGTCGCCCGCGTTCAAGAAGTGCATCCGGCACGCCTGCCCCGCCGCGCCCTGCAGGCGGAAATGGAACCACTGGCGGAAGTCGGCGTGCGAGTCGGCGCGGATGCGCAGGCGGATATCGTCGGCGCGGTCGAGCGCCTCGACCTCGATGGCGCCGGAGTCGAATTGCGAAGAGATATGCATGGCGGCAGGCATGGCGGGCAGTCTCGTGGCGATGGGTTTCAGTCTTCCAGGCGGCGGCGGAACACCCAGCGGGTGGCATCCGAGGCCCCGGCGTCGAAGGCGTAGCCGTCTTCGGCAAAGCGCTTGAGCTTGTCCGGCTCGGTCACGCGCTGCGTCACCGCGTAGCGCGCCATGGTGCCGCGCGCGCGCTTGGCGTGGAACGAAATGATCTTGTAGCGGCCGCCCTTCCAGTCCTCGAACACCGGCGTGACGATGCGCGCCTGCAGCACCTTGGGCCGCACCACCTTGAAATACTCTTCCGAGGCCAGGTTGACCAGCACCGGCGCGCCTTCCTGCTTGATCGCGGCCATGTCGGCGTTGATCATCTGCGTGACATCGTCGCCCCAGAACGCGTACAGGTCCTTGCCGGCAACGTTGTCCAGGCGCGTGCCCATCTCCAGCCGGTAGGGCTGCATCCAGTCCAGCGGGCGCAGCACGCCGTACAGGCCGGACAGGATGCGGATGTGCTTCTGCGCAAAGCCGAGCTCGTCGGCCGACAGCGTCTTCGCGTCCAGGCCGTCGTAGACGTCGCCATTGAAGGCCAGCACCGCCTGTTTGCTGTTGGCCGCGGTGAACTCAGGCGACCAGTCGCCGTAGCGCGTCACATTGAGCACCGCGAGCTTGTCGGAGATATCCATCAGCGCGCCCACATCCTGCGGCGCCAGCTTGCGCAGGCGCTCGATCAGCATGGCGGAACGCTCGATAAAGCGCGGCAGCGTATGGGTCTTGAGGCGCGGGGGAGTCTCGTAGTCCAGCGACTTGGCGGGAGACAAAACGATGAGCATGGCAAAATCGCGGCAGTAGCCAAGGACAAACAAGCCAAGATTGTAGCGAATGCGCCTCGACACCACCGGAACCACCCTCTTCGCCAGCCCCGCCGGCATCACATCTGCGCCGCGCGTGGTGCTGGACTCCAATATCTGGGTGGACCTGCTGGTCTTCCGCGACCCCCATGTGGAGCCGATCCGCACCGCGCTGGAAGCCGGCACCATCGCCCCGGTGATCCGCGCCGACTGCCGCGAGGAACTGCGCCGGGTGCTGGCCTATCCGCAATTTGCCCGCTTTGACGTCGATATCGATGCCGCGCTGGCCACCGTCGACCGCCTCGCCAGCCTGGAAGCCGCGCCGCCGCAGGCCGACTACGACGCCATCAGCCTGCCGCGCTGCAAGGACACCGACGACCAGAAGTTCGTTGAGCTGGCGCACTTTGCCGGCGCCGCCTGCCTGGTATCGAAGGACAAGGCCGTGCTCAAGCTGCGCACCCGCCTGCGCCGCAGCAGCGGCGTGGAAGTGATGACGCCACCGGCCTTCGGCGCCTGGCTGGCAGCGCTTGGCGCCGCCAGCGCCGCCGATCCGCTTTAGAATGTCGGCTCCCGGCGCCGCCTACGTGGTGGCGCCGCACGCCTGATCGCATCCCGTCCCCACCGCATCGACACGTTCGCATCATGTCCGCAGACACCACCCACACCCAGTTGACGCCGCTGACCCCGCCGCCCTCGCGCCTGCCCGCCGTCGGCACCACCATCTTCACCGTGATGTCGGCGCTGGCCACCGAGAAGAACGCCGTCAACCTGGGCCAGGGCTTCCCGGACTTCGACTGCGACCCGAAGATCGTCGATGCCGTGACCGCGGCCATGCGCGCCGGCCATAACCAGTACCCGCCGATGGCGGGCGTGCCGCGCCTGCGCCAGGCCATCGCCGCCAAGATCGCCAGCCTCTATGGCCATCAGTACAGCTGGGACACCGAGATCACCGTCACCGCCGGCGCCACCCAGGGCATCCTGACCGCGATCCTGTGCGCGGTGCATCCGGGCGACGAGGTGATCGTGCTGGAGCCGTGCTACGACAGCTACCTGCCCGCGATCGAGCTGGCCGGCGCCACCGCCGTGCCGGTCACGCTGGAAGCGCCGGAATTCCGCGTGCCCTTCGACAAGCTGGCCGCCGCGATCACGCCGCGCACGCGCATGATCCTGATCAACACGCCGCACAACCCCACCGGCACGATCTTGCGCGCGGCCGACATGGACCAGCTGGCGCAGATCCTGGCCGGCACCGACATCCTGCTGCTCTCGGACGAGGTCTACGAGCACATGGTCTACGACGGCCAGCAGCATGCCTCGGTCTCGCGCCATCCTGAGCTTGCGCGCCGCAGCTTCGTGATCTCCAGCTTCGGCAAGACCTATCACGTGACCGGCTGGAAGGTCGGCTACGTGGCCGCGCCGGCCGCGCTGATGGCTGAGTTCCGCAAGGTGCACCAGTTCAACGTGTTCACCGTGAACACGCCGGTGCAGCACGGCCTGGCCGACTACATGGCCGATCCCGCGCCCTATCTGCAGCTGTCGGCGTTCTACCAGGCCAAGCGCGACTTCTTCCGCGCCGGCCTGGCCAACAGCCGCTTCAAGCTGCTGCCGTCGGACGGCACCTACTTCCAGTGCGTAGACTACTCGGCCATTTCCGACCTGAGCGAGGCCGACTTCGCCATGTGGCTGACGCGCGAGATCGGCGTTGCCGCGATCCCGGTCTCGGCCTTCTACACGCAGCCGCGTGAATCGGGCGTGGTGCGCTTCTGCTTTGCCAAGAAGGAAGAGACGCTGGCGCTGGCGCTGGAGCGGCTGGGCAAGCTGTAAAGACCAAAAGCAAACGCCCGCAACAGCTCGCGGGCGTTGATCATGCCGACAGCCTTCGCGTGCCGCCGGTCTGCTCCCCTCTCCCCCCCCCCCCCGTTGGGGGGAGAGGGGCAGGGGGTGAGGGTAGGCGCCGGCATACCAACGCCTTCACTTCGTTGACACTCCCCCCCCCCCCCCCCCCCCCCCCCCCCGGAGGGGGGGAGAGGGAGCACACATGCGGCAATTCAAGCCGCTTCGCTTACTACTTGCTGCGGCTCGCCATCAGCTCAAGATTGGCCTTGCGGTCGGCATTGACCTTCTGCACCGATTCACGCGCCGACAGCGTCTTCAGGTAGTCCTTGACCGGCAGGTCGGCCAGCAGGTCGGTGCCGTAGATGATCTTGGTGCACGACGACACCAGCGGCAGGTGCACCGCGGCGGCGCAGTCGGCCAGCGTGAAGGTGTCGCCAGCGATATACGGCGAGAACTTCGCCAGCCTGGCGAAGGCGGGGACATAGCGCGTCAGCAGCTTGTGCTGGCGGTCCTTGACGCCATCGCTGACCTTGCCGCCGAAGAATGCCTCGGGGTACAGCTCGCGCGCAGTCAGCTCCAGGTACAGTTCCATGAAGACGACGATCTCGCGCACCTTGGCGGCCTGGTACGGGTCGCCCGGCAGCAGCGGCGTCTGCGGATAGGCCGCCTCCACGTAGTCGACGATGGCTTCGGACTCGCACAGCGGGCCGGATTCGGTGATGATGTAGGGCACCTTGCCCGCGGGCGTGGCCGCCGGGTCGGTCTGGCCGATCCAGGCCAGCACCTCTTCGAACGGCACGTTCTTTTCCAGCAGCGCCAGCTTCACTTTGTTGTAGTAGTTGCTGGCGGCAAAACCGCAGAGCTTCAGCATGTCGTCTCTCTCCGTTATTGGAATGATCCCCGCATCGCACGGTGCGGATGTCGGGTGATTGTGGACCATCCGGGGTCTGCAGTGTACCGGCTGGCCGATCAGCGCACGCCGCCTGCCCCGCCGGACTGTTGCGGAAGGTGCAAAAAACGTACGATCGTGCTAATTTAACCACAACTTTTGGGGCAAATGATGAGCACTTTCACCATCGATACGCTGGGTATCGTCGGCACCGGCGCCATGGGCCGGGGCATCGCGCAGATCGCCGCGCAGGCGGGCCTGACCGTCAACCTGTACGACGCCAACCCGCAAGCGGTGGCCGCCGCGCGCCAGTACCTGCAGGACACGCTGGCCAAGCTCGCCGACAAGGGCAAGATCAGCGCCGCCGACGCCGAGGCCACGCTGGCCCGCGTCAAGCCCTGCGGCACGCTGGAAGACCTCGCCGGCTGCGACATGGTGCTGGAAGCCATCGTCGAGAAGCTGGAGGTCAAGCGCGACCTGATCGCCAAGCTCGAAGCGGTCCTGCGTGAAGACGCCGTCATTGCCTCCAACACATCGTCGCTGTCGATCACCGCGATCGCCGTTGGCGCCAAGCACCCGGGCCGCATCGCCGGCTACCACTTCTTCAACCCGGTGCCGCTGATGAAGGTGGTCGAGGTCATCGACGGCCTGTCGGGCAACCCCGCGGTGGGCGACACGCTGATGGCGCTGTCGCGCCGCATGGGCCATACGCCGGTGCGCTGCAAGGACATGCCGGGCTTTATCGTCAACCATGCCGGCCGCGGCATGAATATCGAAGGCCTGAAGGCCGCGCAGGAAGGCGTGGCCGAATTTGCCGACATCGACAACATCATGCGCGAGCAGGCCGGCTTCCGCATGGGCCCGTTCGAGCTGATGGACCTGACCGGGCTGGACGTGTCGCACCCGGTGATGGAATCGATCTACAACCAGTTCTACCAGGAACCGCGCTACCGCCCCTCGCCGATCACCGCGATCCGCGCGGTCGGCGGGCTGATCGGCCGCAAGGCGGGCGCTGGTTTCTATTCGTACTCCGATGGCCAGAAGCAGGTGCCGGCCGCCGCCGCGGTGCCGGGCGCGCGCCCGTCGAGCGTGTGGGTCAGCCACGCCAGCGAGCGCGGCCACGCCATGGTGACCAAGCTGCTGGGCGCGCTGGGCGTGACCCCGGAAGGCGGCAACAAGCCGTCGGCCGACGCGCTGATCATCGTCACGCCGCTGGGCCTGGACGCCACCACCAGCGCGCTGCAACAGGGCCTGGACCCGGCCCGCACCGTCGCCATCGACACGCTGCTGCCGTTCGAAGCCACCAAGCGCCGCACGCTGATGACCACGCCGGCCACCAGCGCCGCCGCTCGTGATGCCGCGCACGGCCTGTTCGCCAGCGACGGCGTGCCGGTCACGGTGATCCGTGATTCGGCCGGCTTTGTCGCGCAGCGCGTGCTCTGCTGCATCATCAATATCGCCAGCGATATCGCGCAGCAGCGCATCGCCACGCCGTCGGACATCGACCTCGCCGTCAACCTGGGCCTGGGCTATCCCAAGGGCCCGCTGGCGCTCGGCGATGCGGTCGGCCCGCAACTGGTGCTGGAGACGCTGCGCAACATGGAAGCGCTGACCGGCGACATGCGCTACCGCCCGAGCCCGTGGCTGTGGCGCCGTGCCGGCCTGGGCCTGTCGCTGCTGGCCGAAGAGCAGTAAGCCCGCCACCGCCCCACCGACCGAGCCACGCCCATGCCCGCACAGTTGCTTTCCCACCGCGTCGATTCGACCCTGGTGCTGACCATCTCGAACCCCGAGGCACGCAATGCGCTGCACCCGGACATCTACGCGGCCTCGCAGCAGGCGCTGGATCAGGCCGCGGCCGATGACTCGGTGCGCGCGGTCATCATCACCGGCGCCGACGGCATTTTCTGCGCCGGCGGCAACCTGAACCGGCTGCTCGGCAACCGCAGCCAGCCGCAGGAGGTGCAGGCCGCCAGCATCGCCCTGCTGAACGGCTGGGTCGAGTCGCTGCACGCCTTTCCCAAGCCGATCATCGCGGCAGTGGAAGGCGCGGCCGCAGGCGCGGGCTTCTCGGTGGTGCTGGCGTGCGACTTCGTGGTGGCGGCCAGCAATGCCAAGTTCGTGATGGCCTATGTCTCCGTGGGGCTCACGCCCGACGGCGGCGGCTCGTATGAGATCGCGCGCGCGCTGCCGCGCCCGCTGGCCAGCGAGCTGATGATGGAAGGCAAGCCGGTGGACGCGGCGCGGCTGGCGCAGTTCGGGCTGGTCAACCGCGTCACCGAGCCCGGGCAGGCACTGGACGAGGCCCTGCGCCTGGCCGCGGGCCTTGCCCGCCAGTCGCCGCACGCGGTGGGCCGCATCAAGGACCTGATCAACCACGCGGCCACGGCATCGCGCGCCGAACACCTGCTGGCCGAGCGCGACAGCTTCGTCGCCGCGCTGCATCACCCCGACGGCGGCGAAGGCATCAGCGCCTTCCTGGAAAAGCGCAAGCCGCAGTACCGCTGAAGCCGGGCGCCGGGCGCCTGGCTTTACCCGAACGGCCAGCCCGCGGCAGACGGGCATGCCGGCACAATGCAAGGAGACAACGCATGGAATTGCCGCCGTCCTCGCGTCGCCGCATCTACCTGATGCGGCATGGTGCCGTTTCATATTTCGACGAGGCCGGGCGCCCTGCCCTGCCCGAGATGGTGCCCCTCAACGAGACCGGCCGCATGCAGGCCACCGCCGCCGGCCGCGCCTTTGCCGCCGAACAGATCCGCTTCGACCGCGTCATCGTCAGCGGGCTGCCGCGCACCGTCGAGACGGCTGAGCGCGTGCTGGCCGAACTGCCCGGGATGGACGACGTGGTGCCGGAAGTCTGGCCCGCGCTGCAGGAAATCCGCGGCGGCGACCTGTCCGCCATCGCCGACCAGGACCTGCGCGACGCCTTCGTCGGCGCCTTCGAAGGTGAAGTCCCGGAAGACAAGCGCTTCCTCAACGGCGAGACCATCGGCCAGTTCCTCGACCGCGTGCTACCCGCGCTGGAGCGCCTGCGCGCCGATCCCGACTGGGACACGGCGCTGATGGTGCTGCATGGCGGCACCAACCGCGCCATCCTGTCGCAGGCCATCACCTGCGGGCGGCGCGTGTTCTTCGGCTCGATGCTGCAGACCGCGGGCTGCATCAATGTGCTCGACATGGGCGACGGCCCGCTCGACTGGGTGGTGCGCATGACCAACTACTCGCCGCCCACGCCCGTGCACAGCGGTACGCGCCACACCACCATGGAAGTGCTGCTGCACCAGTATTTGCGCGGACGCCAGCCGCAGGGCTGAGCGCACCGCGGACTTGATCGAATCCCAACCGATACCGAACAGAAAACCAACGGAGACAGCATGACGAGCAACGTATCGCACTTCGAGGGCACGCGCCCGGTGGCGGACCAGCAGCGCTTCGACACCGACGCGCTGGAAGCCTGGATGCGCCAGCACGTGGAGGGCTTTGCCGGCCCGCTGACCGTGGAGCAGTTCAAGGGCGGCCAGTCCAACCCGACCTTCAAGCTGGTCACGCCGGGCCAGACCTACGTGATGCGCGCCAAGCCCGGCCCCAAGAGCAAGCTGCTGCCTTCGGCGCACGCGATCGAGCGCGAATACCGCGTGATGGCCGCGCTGGCCGGCAGCGACGTGCCGGTGGCGCGCATGTACGCGCTGTGCGAGGACGAGTCCGTGATCGGCCGCGCCTTCTACATCATGGAGTTCGTCGCCGGCCGCGTGCTGTGGGACCAGTCGCTGCCGGGCATGAGCACCGCCGAGCGCAGCGCCATCTACGACGAGATGAACCGCGTCATCGCCGCGCTGCACACGGTCGACTACAACGCCATCGGCCTGGGCGACTACGGCAAGCCCGGCAACTACTTCCAGCGCCAGATCGAGCGCTGGACCAAGCAGTACAAGCTGTCCGAGACCGAATCGATCCCGTCGATGGACGCGCTGATGGACTGGCTGCCGCAGCATATCCCGCAGGAAGACGCTGACCTGACCTCGATCGTGCATGGCGACTACCGGCTGGACAACCTGATGTTCCATCCGACCGAGCCGCGCGTGCTGGCGGTGCTGGACTGGGAACTGTCCACGCTGGGCCACCCGATGGCCGACTTCAGCTACCACTGCATGAGCTGGCATATCGCCCCGGGCCAGTTCCGCGGCATTGCAGGCGTGGACTTCGCCGTGCTGGGCATCCCCGACGAAGCCAGCTACCGCCGCCTGTACGAGCAGCGCACCGGCCGGCCGATCACCGGCGACTGGAACTTCTACCTGGCCTTCAGCATGTTCCGCATCGCCGGCATCCTGCAGGGGATCATGAAGCGCGTGGTGGACGGCACCGCGTCGTCGGCGCAGGCGCTGGACGCGGGCAAGCGCGCGCGGCCGATGGCGGAGATGGGGTGGCAGTACGCGCAGAAGGCGAAGGGCTGACGCGGCAACGGCTGCAGCAAGAAAACGGGCGCCGAGGCGCCCGCTTTTTCATCCGCATCGCGCGGCGCTCAATCCCCCAGCGCCACCCCTTCCCGCCGCGGGTCCGCACCACCCGCCCACACCACCTTGCCGTCAGGCCCCTGCTTGCGCATGATGGCCTGCGTGCCGCTGGTCATCTCGATCTCGGCCACCTGGTGGCCGCGCTGCTGCAGTGCCTGCACCAGGCCCGGCGACACCAGCCCCTTCTCCACCTCGGTCGGGCCGTTGCGGCTGCCGAAGTTGCCCATGCCGATGGCCGCCTGCACGTCCATGTTCCAGTCCAGCATGCCGACCAGTGTCTTGGACACATACTCGATGATCTGCGAGCCGCCCGGCGAGCCGACTGTGGCGACCAGCTGGCCGCTCTCGCGGTCGAACACCAGCGTCGGCGCCATCGACGAGCGCGGGCGCTTGCCCGGCTGCACGCGGTTGGCCACCGGCTTGCCGTTCTCGCTCGGCACGAAGGAGAAGTCGGTCAGTTGGTTGTTCAGCATGAAGCCGCGCACCATCAGATGGGAACCGAAGTACGACTCGATCGTGGTGGTCATTGAAATCGCCCCGCCGCGGCCATCGACCGCAACGATCTGCGAGGTGGAAACGCGCGGCGGCGAACGATCGGGCGCGTAAGCCATCGCCGTGCCCGGCGGCACCCCCGGCTGGGCCTTGCCCATGCTCTTGTCGCCGATCAGCTCCGCGCGCGTGGCAAGGTAGGACGGGCTGACCAGGCCGGTCACGTTGACCGGCACGAAGTCGGCATCGGCCACGTACAGGCCACGGTCGGCGTAGGCCAGGCGGTCGGCTTCAGAGATCGCGTGGACCGCGTCGGGATTGGCCTCCATCACCGCCGGCGTGTTCACGCCCTGCGGCTTGAGCGCGGCCAGCGCGTACCTGGGATTCTTGGTCTCAAGCGCCTGCAGCGTGCCCAGGATCTGCGCGATGGCGATGCCGCCCGACGACGGCGGCGGCATGCCGCAGATCTTCCAGCGCTTGTAGTCGGTACAGACCGGCACGCGCTGCTTGGCCCGGTAGCTGCCCAGGTCAGCCAGCGACAGCGAGCCGGCATTGCTGCCGCCGTTGACCTTGGCGACGATATCGCGCGCGATCGGCCCGTTGTAGAGCACGCCGGCACCGCGCCGGGCGACATCGCGCAGGGTCTGCGCCAGCTTCGGGTTCTTCAGCACCGTGCCGGCCGGCTTGGGCTTGCCCTGTGCATCCAGGAAGTACGCGGCCATCTCCGGCGAATTGGCCAGGAACTTGTCGGCCGCCACCTGCGTGTACAGCCGCTGCGAGATCGGGAAGCCCTTTTCCGCCAGGTCGATGGCGGGCTGGAACAGCTTGGCCCACGGCAGGCGGCCGTGCTTCTGGTGCGCCATTTCCAGCGCGCGCATCACGCCGGGCGTGCCGACAGAGCGGCCGCCGATCTGGGCCTCGCTGAACTCCATGGGCTTGCCGTCGGGGCGCAGGAACAGGTTTTCGGTGGCGCCGGCAGGGGCGGTCTCGCGGCCGTCGAAGGCCTGAACGTTCTTGCCGTCCCAGTACATGATGAAGGCGCCGCCGCCGATGCCGGTGGCCTGCGGCTCGACCAGCGTCAGCACGGCCTGCATCGCGATGGCGGCATCGATGGCCGAGCCGCCCTGGCGCAGGATGGCGCGCCCGGCCTCGCTCGCCAGCGGGTTGGCCGCGGCGGCCATATGGCGCTGCGCGTAGGCCGTGGACATGCCGGGGCGATAGCCGGACGACACTTCCGGTGCCGGCGGCATCGCGGCCGGAGGCGTGGTCGCGGCCGGCGCGGCAGTCGCGGCCGGCGTGGCGGTCCCTCCGCCCGGGGTACCACAAGCACCGAGCAGCGCCGTCAGGGCAAGGGCCAGCGCGCCGCGCCATGCCATCGAAGAGAGGTCAGGGTGAGCCATGCGATATCTCCTGGGGAAGGATCAAACGATTGTAGTGGCGATCGGCGCATCCTGGGGCAAGAAAGTCTGACTGCCGCCACATGAGGGGGCCACATGCAGGTGCAGAAAAAATCCTCCCGGTTTAACCCCGATCGCTCGCCTGCGCCGTTTCATCGACAGGCCGTCATGACCGGGGACCCGCCCCGCGGCCGCTCAGGAGAACAACATGCAACTTCGCGCACCGGCCGTCATTTCCAGTCTTGCCGCCGCACTGGCGCTGTCGGCCTGCGGCGGGCATTCGCCGTCGCTTCCTCAGGAAGTGGCACAGCCTGTGCCGCAACCCGCAGCGCCGGCGCCCACGCACGACCACGCCGCCAAGGCTGGCCAGGCAGCACCCGCCATGGAAATGCACGCCATCGCCCCGCGCGCCGCGCGGGCGTCGCCCTACCACCTGCCGCCGCCGGCGCCGGCCGAGCGCGAACGCTACGGCGCCATCGAGGAAAACGGCGTCAGGCTGGTGGCGCAGGCGCCGGTATCCACCTTCAGCATCGATGTCGATACCGGCAGCTACAGCAATATGCGGCGCATGCTCAATGCCGGGCGCGTGCCGCCGGCCGATGCGGTGCGCGTGGAAGAGTTGCTGAACTACTTCCCCTATGACTATGCCCAGCCCGCCGATGGCCGCCCGTTCGCCGTGCATGCCGCGCTGGCGCCCGCGCCCTGGCACCCGGCCAATGTGCTGCTGCGCATCGGCATCAAGGGCAAGGACATGGCCAGCGGCGTGCTGCCGCCCGCCAACCTGGTATTCCTGGTGGATGTGTCGGGATCGATGAACTCGCCGGACAAGCTGCCGCTGCTGAAGTCCTCGCTCAAGCTGCTGGTGAACAAGCTGCGCCCGCAAGACCGCATCACGCTGGTCACCTATGCCAGCGGCACGCGCGTGGCGCTGCCGCCCACGCCGGGCAGCGACAAGACCGCCATCAGCGCCGCCATCGACCAGCTCGTGGCCGGGGGCAGCACCGCCGGCGCCAGCGGCATTGCGCTGGCCTACCAGGCCGCGCAGCAGACCTTTATCGCCGGCGGCATCAACCGCGTGCTGCTGGCCACCGACGGCGACTTCAACGTGGGCGTGACCGACTTCCGGCAGCTCAAGAGCATGGTGGAAGAGAAGCGCAAGTCCGGCGTGTCGCTGTCCACGCTCGGCTTCGGCACCGGCAACTACAACGAGCAGCTGATGGAGCAGCTGGCCGATGCCGGCGACGGCGCCTATTCGTATATCGACAACCTGATGGAAGGCAACAAGGTGCTGGTCAGCGAGATCAGCTCGACCCTGGCCACCATCGCGCGCGACGTGAAGATCCAGGTGGAATTCAATCCGGCCACGGTGAAGGAATACCGGCTGATCGGCTACGAGAACCGCATGCTGGCGCGCGAGGACTTCAACAACGACAAGGTCGATGCCGGCGATATCGGCGCGGGCCACACCGTGACGGCGCTGTATGAGCTGACGCTGGCCGGCCAGGCCGGGCTGGTCGATCCGCTGCGCTACCAGCCGGCCGCACCCGCGCCGGGGCGCGACGGGGAGCTGGCGCACATCAAGTTGCGCTACAAGCTGCCCGCCGCCAGCACCAGCCAGTTGATGGGCATCACCGTCGCGCGGCAGGCCATCCGCCCCCTGGCGCAAGGCGATGACGACTTCCGCTTTGCCGCGGCGGTGGCCGGTTTCGGCCAGGTGCTGCGCGGCGGCAAGTTCACCGGCGACTGGCGCTACGCCGATGCCCGCGTGCTGGCCCAGAGCGCCCGCGGCACCGACCGCTTTGGCTATCGGGGCGAGTTCCTCAAGCTGGTGGACCTGGCACAGAGCCTGGCCACGGCCAGTCCGGCCGGCGCCACCAGCGGCGGGCCGGCCGAGCGTGCGGCACGCTGACACCAGCCCGGGCCGCAAGTCGGCGCAAGGCGGCGCGGCAGACTGTCGCGCCGCCTTGCGCTCTCCTATACTCGGGCGCATGCAGGCACCCGACCCCGCCCCTTCCGCTGCGCCCACAGCCGCCACGCCCGGCCCCGCGCTGTCGGCGCTGCCCGACCATGACCTGATGCTGCTGGTGGCGGGCGGCATTATCGAGCAGCCCGTCACCGAGCTGTTCCGCCGCCATAACGCCGGCCTCTACAACTACGTGGCCTGGCTGTGCCAGGGCAACCGCGGCGAAGCGGAAGACATCGCGCAGAAGACCTGGGTCAAGCTGATGACCCGCTGCGGCGACTACCAGCCGGACGCGGCGTTCCGCACCTTCCTGTTCCAGATCGCGCGCAATACCTGGCTCGACCAGGTGCGCAGCGCCGATGCGCGCCAGCGCGAAGCGCTGGACGACCAGCCAGCGGAGATGCCGGCCGACGACCTGTCGCCGGAAGCAGAGCTGCAGTTGCGCCAGCACGCGCACCACGTGCATCGCGCGCTGCTGCAGCTGCCCGTCGCCCAGCGCGAGGTGGTGGTGCTGCGCTTCTTCAGCGACATGAGCGTCGAAGAGATTGCGCAGATGCTCGGCGAGAAGTTCGAGACGGTGAAGAGCCGGCTGCGCTATGCGTTCGCGCGCCTGCGCGCAGACCTGGCCGGCAGCGTGCCGGGCTCGCCGGAGACGCCGTCGTGAACGCGGCCGACCGTTTTATCGACGGCAAGGACCGGCTTTCGGCACTGCTGCGGCAGCTGCCCGCTTACGCGCCGTCCGATGCGCTGGCGGAGTCGGTGCACGCGGCCGCGCGTGCGGCACAACAGGAAGCGGACCGC
>NZ_JFJW01000068.1:89660-90085 GCF_000611125.1 Cupriavidus sp. SK-4 | reverse complement strand
GGGGCCCGCCAGCGGGCCGGCGCGGCGGCCCTGCCCTTCGCCGCGCCGCCAACGCTGGCCACGGCGGTGCTGGAAGAAGCCGCGCGCCTGCAGGCGGCGCAGGCCGCGCGACGCGATGCGCTGCTTGCGCGCGTGGCGTCAGGCGAGCCCGCAGCGGAGATTCTGGGTGCCCCGGTCGGTGCCGCTGCCAGCGCGTGGCTGCAGGCACAGGCGGCTGAGGCGGCACCACCACCACGGGCAACACGGACCGCAGCGCAAGCCATGGCAGCGCGCGCCGCGCGCGCGCGGCGCTGGTGGCGCTCGCTGGGACTCGTGGCCAGCGTCGCGGCGGTGGCCGGGCTGACCACCAGCATCGTGCTGCGGCAGATCGATGACGGCGCACTGCTGCCGGCATCGGCGCCTGAACAGGTGTCCGCCCCGGCCGC
>NZ_JFJW01000068.1:28059-89644 GCF_000611125.1 Cupriavidus sp. SK-4 | reverse complement strand
CCCGGCCGCGGCCCCTGCCGCAGAGATGGCAGCAGCGCCCGCACCACAAGCTGCAGCGGAGTCCGGGACGGCCGCGCCGGCAACCCCGCCGCCAGCCGCGAAGGCTGCCCCGGCCCCGCGGCGGGAAGTGCGCCCTGCCCCGACGCACGCCGGGCAGCGCAGCCGCGCGCCAGCAACGGCCGGGGGCACGGCGCCACGCGAGGCCGCCACGCCACCACCGCCGCAGGCGACCGAAAGCTTGTCCACCCAGGCGCCGGCCGTGGCCGCCGCACCGGCCGCTCCGGCGTATCCGGCCATAGCAGAGGCAGTCCCACGGCCGGCGATGCCGGCACCCGCGGCACCGCCGGCGGCCGCGCCGCGGGCAGACTTCGCACGCAAGGCAGCGCCACCGATGGCGGCCGCACGCGCCCCCGCGGCGCATACCGCATCCAGCATGGTCGTGTCGATCCAGGACGACCCCGCCGCCACGGCTGCGCGCATGCCGGCGGCGGCATCGGTCACGCTGCTGGCGGCCGAACCGGAAAGTGAGGCAATCAGGGAATGGGCGGGACGGCTCTGGCAGTCGATGCCGGCGGCGCAACGCCCGCCGGTGCCATTTGCCGTGCAGGCCGACCGCACGCTGGCCCCGGGCCAGGTGCGCATCGAACTGCGGCACGGCGCGCCGCAATGAGCGCGCCTGTGTGCTGGTGAGTGCTGGTCAGCGCGTGGTGAACGACCAGCTCAGGTCCACGGGCTGCGAACCCAGCCGGCCGGTGACCCGCACGCTGTAGCGCTGCTGGCTGGCCAGCGGCGCCACCGGCGTGCAGATCGCCAGGCCGCGTGCGGCGCTGCTCAGGCCCGACGAGCGGCTGTCGACCTTGAGGCAGCTGACGTTGTTGCCTTGCGCGTCGGTGATGACGAAATTGTCGGCATCGAACTGCAGCGAGGTGTTGATGGCCTGCAGCGATACCGGATAGCCCACGGTCTTGCCCTCGTAGCCCGGCGCGGGGTTGGGGCTTTCCGAGTTGACCCAGCTGGCCGGCACGTCGGCCTGGCCGTTGTACGGGTAGGCCACCATCTGGTTGTCGCTGCCGCCCTTCGATGCATCGGCCAGGTCGATGGTCTGGTAGTAGCTGGCCGACGTGCCGCTGCCATCAGGGCCCACGCGCTCGGCAAAGCCGCTGCCGGCCGAGCCGTAGCTGCCCAGCAGCGCGGCGCGGTGGAACGGCGCGTTGACCAGGTCCGACACCAGCGCGTCCTTGGGCGACATCGACAGCTGCGCATTGGCAACCGAGGTCCAGCGGTTGGCGCCGGCCACGACTTCCGCGGTGGCATTGGTCGGATAGGCGGCCTGGATGCGCTCGTTGGGCGTGGCGCCGGTATAGCCCGGCTTGCCGCTGGTCTCGTCGTGGGTCAGCGTGGCGTTGGCCAGCATGTAGGCAGTGTGGTTCTGCGCCACGGTATTGAGCGGATCGCGTGCCGCCAGCGGCGGCAGGCCCACCTGCTCGCGCCGATAGTTGGCGTAGCACAGGCCGGCGGTGCGCGGCTCTTCCAGCACGCGGTAATTGCTGACCGCACTGCCGCGCGCCGGCAGCAGCGAGACGCCGCCGCCCGCCGCGGGTGCCGGCGCCGTGCCGCTGACGGTATAGCAGGCACCTGCGGTGGAAGGCGTGCTGGAGCTCGAGCCGGATGGCGCGCTGGCCTGCCCGCTCGCTTGCGATGCGCCCGACGAAGTACCGCCGTCGCCGCCATCGCCACCACCGCCGCCACATGCGGACAGTGCCAGCGCCGCAGCGGCGCAAAGGGTGGTCAGGGCGAGCGTGGTGCGCCGCGCGCGTCGCGGCAGCATGGGTTGGTGATCAGCAAGCAAGCGTTTCCCGGTCATCGTTCTGAATCGTCGTGGTCATCTGAGGAAGGAACCTGCCCCGGGGGATCCGCAGGCGCGGACAGCCGGCGCGGCAACCATCGCCAGCACCGTGTAGACACGGGCTCGCGGCGGCGGCGCCGGGGGCAGAAAGACCGGACGATGGTATGGGCGCGGACCGGCAGGGTCTAGCCCATGAACAATTCCTTACGTGTGACCCGCGCGCGCCGCACCGGGGCGCCGCGGGGGGCGCTTGCAGTGCCCGCGATGCGGGCACGGGCGCACTTAGCTGGCGGCGGCCACGTCGGCCATGCCGGTGCCAAGCGAGGCCATCACGGCCATCAGCTGCTCGCGCAGCCAGCGGTTGGCACCGTCGTTTTCGCCGCCCGCATGCCAGTACAGGTGCAGTTCCAGCGACGGCACCTTGAACGGCAGCGACAGCAGGCGGTTGGCATAGGGCTCATTGGCGATGCGCGCATAGCGCAGCGGCAGCGTGGCCAGCAGGTCGGTGCAGCTGACCACGCGGCACGCGGCCGCGTAGTGCTGGCAACGCAGGCGTACGCGCCGCGTCAGGCCCATGCGGTGCAGGGCCTGGTCTTCCAGCCCGGCGCCGCGGCGGCGCGACGACACGTGCACATGCTCGGCCGCGAGGTAGCGCTCAAGCGTCAGCTCCTTCTTCACCAGCGGATGGTCGCGCCGCGCCAGCACCACCATCGGATCGGCCATGAACGGCGCGTGGTGGATGGCGGGCGAGACCGGCAGCAGGATGTCCAGCGAGGCGTCCAGCGTGCCGGCCAGCAGCTCGGATTCCATCTCGCGGCGGTCGAAGCGGATCGCGGCGATCTCCACCTGCGGCGCCATCGCCGTGACGCGCGCCATCAGCGGCGGCAGCAGCGTGGATTCCAGCGCGTCGCGCATGCCGATGGTGAAACGCCGCACGGTATTGGTGGGATCGAAGTGCGGCGTATCCTGCAGCGTGCGTGCGAACGATTGCAGCGCGCTGCGCACCTCGGCGGCCAGCGAGCGCGCCAGCGGCGTGGGCGCCATGCCCTGCCCGCGCCGCTCGAACAGCGGGTCGTCGAACAGCGTGCGCAGCCGGCCCAGCGCATGGCTGACCGCGGGCTGCGTCAGGTTGAGCTGGCGCGCGGCCGCGGTGATGCTGCCTTCGCTGTAGATGGCGTCGAACACCACGAAGAGATTCAGGTCGATGCGGGAGAGCTGCATGCCGGAGATTCTGTCACGGAATGCAGGAAATTGATACTGGCAAATCCAGAAAATTCATTTTTCTTATTACCAGCTTTCAGATAGAGTGCATTCCATCGGCCCATGCCGCATTGATGCCGAGGCCTGCCGAGGCCAACGAGGCGCCGCCGCCCACCCCGGCGTCCACTGATTCCGTAGCGAGGAGACCACATGGATTTCGAATACAGCCCGAAGGTCAAGGAAATGCAGGCCAAGCTGCTGGCCTTCTTCGACCAGCACATCTACCCGAACGAAAAGCGTTTCGCCGCAGAGATCGACGCCAACCGCCGCGCCGGCAACGCCTGGGTGCCGACCAAGGTGATCGAGGAGCTGAAGCCGCTGGCACGCGCGGCCGGCCTGTGGAACCTGTTCCTGCCGCGCTCGCCGCGCGCCCCGCAGGGCCTGTCGAACCTGGAATACGCCACGCTGTGCGAAATCATGGGCCGGGTGCCCTGGTCGGCCGAGGTCTTCAACTGCGCGGCCCCCGACACCGGCAACATGGAGACGCTGGAGCGCTATGCCTCCGAGGAACTGAAGGACAAGTGGCTCGAGCCGCTGCTGGCCGGCGAGATCCGCTCGGCCTTCCTGATGACCGAGCCGGCCGTGGCCTCGTCGGACGCGACCAATATCGAATGCCGCATCGAGCGCGACGGTGACCACTACGTGATCAACGGCACCAAGTGGTGGTCGTCGGGCGCGGGCGACCCCCGCTGCAAGGTCTACATCGTGATGGGCAAGACCAATCCCGACGCCGGCCGCCATGAGCAGCAGTCGATGATCGTGGTGCCGGCCGATACCCCGGGCATCACCATCAAGCGCTTCCTGCCGGTGTTCGGCTACGACGACGCGCCGCATGGCCATATGGAGATCGAGCTGAAGAACGTGCGCGTGCCGGCCTCGAACATCCTGCTGGGCGAAGGCCGCGGCTTCGAGATCGCGCAGGGCCGCCTGGGCCCGGGCCGCATCCACCACTGCATGCGCAGCATCGGCGTGGCCGAGCGCGCGCTGGAACTGATGTGCAAGCGCGCGCTGTCGCGCGTGGCCTTCGGCAAGCCGGTGTCCAGCCAGGGCGTGACGCAGGAACGCATCGCCGAAGCCCGCTGCGAGATCGAGATGGCGCGCCTGTTGACGCTCAAGGCCGCGTACATGATGGACACCGTGGGCAACAAGGTGGCCAAGGCCGAGATCGCCATGATCAAGGTGATCGCCCCGAACGTGGCGCTGAAGGTGATCGACTGGGCCATCCAGGTCCATGGCGCCGCCGGCGTCTCCAGCGACTTCCCGCTGGCCAACTGGTGGGCGCACCAGCGCACGCTGCGCCTGGCTGACGGCCCGGACGAGGTGCACCGCAACGCCATCGCCAAGCTGGAACTGGCCAAGCACATGAACCTGAACCCGGACGACATCAGGATGCCGGTGGCACGCGGGTTCTGACCGCCTGGCAACGCCGCGGGGCTTCGGCCCTGCCGGCAGTATGGAAAACGCGCAGCCAGTCTGCGCGTTTTTTTCTTCTGTGCTTAAATCGCCCGGTTCGCCACGTCAGTGGTTGATGTGGCCATCCCCAACGATCGCAGCCAGGAGATCTTTTGCGATGATCGACGTCTACACCTGGGCCACGCCCAACGGCCACAAAGTCCACATCATGCTGGAAGAATGCGGCCTGGAGTACAAGGTCCATCCGATCAACATCGGCGCCGGCGACCAGTTCGGCGAGGACTTCCTGAAGATCAGCCCCAACAACAAGATCCCCGCCATCGTCGACCCCGACGGCCCGGACGGCAAGCCGATCTCGCTGTTCGAATCGGGCGCCATCCTGCTCTACCTGGCCGGCAAGACCGGCAAGTTCCTGCCCGAGGACGTGCGCGGCAAGTACGAGGCGCTGCAGTGGCTGATGTTCCAGATGGGCGGCGTGGGCCCGATGCTGGGCCAGGCGCACCACTTCCGCATGTACGCGCCCGAGAAGATCGAGTACGCGGTCAACCGCTACACCAACGAGGCCAAGCGCCTGTACGGCGTGATCGACACGCAGTTGTCAAGGCACGCCTACCTCGCCGGCGAGCAGTACACCATCGCCGACATCGCCACCTTCCCGTGGCTGCGCAGCTGGCAGAACCAGGGCGTGGACCTGGACGACTACCCGAACCTGAAGCGCTGGTTCAACGAGATCGCCGAGCGCCCCGCGGTCAAGCGCGGCGTGGAAGTGCTGGCCAGCGCGCGCAAGGCGCTGCAGGACGACAAGGCGCGCGAGGTCCTGTTCGGCGCCACGCAATACAAGCGGCACTGAGCACGGCACTGCGGCAGCCGGGGCCCTGGCCCCGGCCGACCCGCCTGGCATCAGGCCGGCGCCAGCGCGTGGCACGCAAGGACATACCCGTCCGCGCGCCGGCCGCCGCGGGCCGCAACACCAATGTCGACGTCATCGCCCGGCCCGAAGCAGCACAGCAGGCCGGTGCCCGGCAACAGCACGTCGAGCCGGCATGACTCGTGCGGGTCCGGCGCGTAGAGCGTGCCGGGCTGCAGGAAGGCCATGTCCCCACCGGCCCGCACCAGCGCGCCATGCCAGTGCAGGCCGATGGCGCCGCGGTAGCACAGCGCCCAGCGCAGCCCGCGCGCCTGCAGCCGCTGCGCCCAGTCATCGCCCGACTGGTCGAGCTGGATGAACTCCGGCCGCATGCCCTGCTCCGGCTGCGGGCCCTCTGCCCGCACCACCTCGGCCGGCAATACGTGCATACCGGCCATCCCCTCTGCGCCATTGGCCTCGACCGCGGCAATGCCGCCCAGCGCGCAGTGCCATCCGCCCGCAGGCAGCGCCACCGGCCGCGAGGCATCGGCCGGCCCTTGCGGCACGGTGCGCACCAGGATGGTGTCGACCATCGCCTGCACCTGCATCGGCACGCCTGGCGCCGGCGCAAACAGCTCGCCGCCGCCCAGCAGCAGGCAGCCGCGCCCGGGCGACCACAGCCGCAGCCCCCCGCGCAGGCAGCCCCACCATTCATGGCGGTCCGCGGCAAATTCAGCCTGGGTCTCGCCGGCGCAGAGAAAGACGTAGTCGCAGGTGCTGCCGAGGCCGGCAGCAGCGGCAAGCAAGCGTGACTGGAACCCGGGAATGAAGTCCGACGGCGCGTGGCGGTCGGCATGGAGGGCGCGCATCCGCGCCTCGAACAGCGTGAAGATCTGCATGGCAATCCCCCTGCAGGGCGACAGGCCGCACGGCGGCTGTCCGCGCACGCGGCGCACGCATGACAGCGTTGCGCGCAGCATTGCGCAGTGGCCCGTTTGGCTCGGCCATGCAGGCCGTCCGGTTGATGCCATCGTGTCGCGCCATTTTGCCTGGCGCACCCCTCAATTTGCGGATCGGACACCGATAGTGAGGATGAGGATATGCAGATGTTGGCGAGCGCCAGGTTGCGCTTGCCGCTTTCGATGCCGCTCAGGTATGAGCGCGACAGTCCGCTTTCAAGGGGCTGGCCGAGACGCTCGCCGTGCCGACCCTGGAGATGCTCGACTTCAGCCGCCATGACGCCAGCCAGCTGCAGGTGGAACAATCCCGCGCGCCCTTCGGCAACCGCCAGCGCGCGGCGATCGAGGCCACCGTGCGCCATATGGCGGAGCTGACCGAGCCCGAGCTGAACCTGGTGGCCGCGGTGGCACGTGCGCTGGCGGGCAAGGGCAGCTTCCGCCCGTCGCTGACTCACGCTCCTAACACCGCCTCCGATGCCAACGGCGACAACGCAGACTAGACGCCCAGCATGCCCTGCCGTTCGATAAAGCGGATCACCTCGTCCAGGCCCTGCCCGGACTTGACGCTGCCCATCACGAACGGCCGGGCGCCGCGCATCTTGCGCGCATCGCTCTCCATCACTTCCAGCGATGCGCCGACGTATGGCGCCAGGTCCGTCTTGTTGATCACCAGCAAGTCGGACTTGGTGATGCCCGGCCCGCCCTTTCTCGGAATCTTCTCACCGCCGGCTACGTCGATGACGTAGATCGTCAAATCAGAAAGTTCTGGGCTGAAGGTGGCGGCGAGGTTGTCGCCGCCGGACTCGATGAAGACCACGTCAGCATCCGGGAAGCGCGCCAGCATGCGGTCCACCGCCTCTAGGTTGATCGAGGCGTCCTCGCGGATCGCGGTGTGCGGGCAGCCGCCTGTTTCCACGCCCATGATGCGTTCCGCCGGCAGCGCGCCGGAGATCGTCAAGAGGCGCTGGTCTTCCTTGGTGTAGATGTCGTTGGTGATGGCAACCAGGTCATAGCGGTCGCGCATCGCCTTGCACAGCATTTCCAGCAGCGTGGTCTTGCCGGAGCCAACCGGGCCGCCGACGCCGACGCGCAGCGGAGGATTCTTCTTGGTACGGGCCTGGGTCATGGTGCGATATGGGTTCAGGATCGGAACAGCCGGGAGTACTGCGTTTCGTGGCGCGCGGAAAGCAGGCCCAGCATCGGGGAAAAGGTGGAGAGTTGCGGCGGCGTGGCTTCGGCGCGGCGCGCGGCTTCATCGACCGTGTCGAGCACCGCGCCGTGCAGGCGCCGCAGCATGTGCTGCCCCGCCACCTGGCCCAGCGGCACCGCCTTGATCGCCGCGGCGACCTGGTTCTCGGACCAGTTGAAGCAATAGGCGGCGAGGCCGTCGCGCGCCTCGACCTGAAGCGCCACGCATGCCGCAGTGAACGCCGTCGGCAGGCACACCGGCGACAGCGCCGCCAGCGTCTCGCGCAGCACGGGCGCGCCCCACTCCATCTGCGCAATCAGCCTGGACAGCGACCAGCCCATCTGCTCGGTCTCAAGCCGCAACTCGGAAGTCTCGCGCGTGGCGCGGAACCAGTCGTTCCACGTCCGTACTTGCCCAGCATCGCCTGCCAGCCAGTGGCGATGCAGCAGCAGCCACAGCGGCGCTTCGCATTGCGCCTGCACATGCAGCAGGTTGTCGCGAATCCATCGTTCCGCGCTCGGCGCATCGTGCACGCTGCCACAATCGATCGCAGCTTCCAGGCCTTGCGAATAGCTGAAGCCGCCGATCGGAAGGGATGGCGATGCCAGATGGAGCAGCGAGATCAGTTGGGGGAGGCCGGTCATGACACGCAATCAATGCTTGTGTCCGCCATGCTCGTCGTGGACATGGTGCGGATCACCGTGATCGTGGGAATGACCATGTCCGTGCGAAGGCCCATGCGAATGCCCGTGGTCGTGCCCATGATGCTCATGAAACACCGCCTGCGCCGCCGCATAGTCCTCCGCAAACGTCGCATCGTGCCCATGCTTGTGCCCACCGCCATAGGCCCCCGCCTCCGGCTCGAACGGCAGCTCGGCACGTTCGGCGCGTACGCCCAGGCGCTGCAGCATGTCGGCCAGCACCGGGTCGTATTCCAGCCGCAGGTAGTCGCGCCCGATCTCCACCGGCGTATGGCGGTTGCCGAGGTGATAGGCCGCACGCATCAGCGCATGCGGGTCTTCCGCGCGCACTTCCAGCACCGCCTCGGTAGCGGCCTGCACTTCCACGAAGCTGCCGTCTTCGGCCACCAACAGGTCTCCGCCGCGCAGTACGGTGCCGCGCGGCAGGAACAGCGCGGCTTCGTCGCCGTTGTCGAGCACCGCGCGCAGGCGGCTCTTGCTGCGTTCGGCGAAGGGCAGGACCAGCTTGGGCGCGCTGCGCACCAGCACGGGCGCGATACCGTGCGGGGCGCTCAGGAGTTTATCGATCTTCAGCATGGGCGATGCGGGGCGCGGGGCCCCGGCCAGTCAAAACAGGAAATAGCGCTGCGCCATGGGCAGCTCGGTGGCGGGCTCGCAGGTCAGCAACTGGCCGTCGGCAACGACCTGGTAGGTCTCCGGATCGACCGTGACATGCGGTTGCCAGTCATTGTGCACCATGTCGCGCTTGCTTACCGTGCGCGTGCCGCGCACCGCCGACAGCGTCTTGGCCAGCCCGTAGCGCTCGCCGATGCCGGCCGCCAGCGCCGCCTGCGACACAAAGGTCAGCGACGAGCGGTGCAGCGCCCCGCCGGCCGAAGCGAACATCGGCCGGTAGTGCACCGGCTGCGGCGTCGGGATCGACGCATTGGGATCGCCCATCGCGGCCGCGGCAATCATGCCGCCCTTCAGGATCAGGCTGGGCTTGACGCCGAAGAACGCCGGACGCCACAACACCAGGTCGGCCCACTTGCCGACTTCGATCGAGCCCACTTCATGGGCGATGCCGTGCGTCAGCGCCGGGTTGATGGTGTACTTGGCGACATAGCGCTTGACGCGGAAGTTGTCGTGCCCGCCGCGCGCATCGTTGGGATCGCCCGGCAGCTTGCCGCGCTGCAGCGCCATCTTGTGCGCGGTCTGCCAGGTGCGGATGATGACCTCGCCGACGCGCCCCATGGCCTGCGAGTCGCTGGAGATCATCGAGAACGCGCCCAGGTCGTGCAGGATGTCTTCGGCGGCGATGGTCTCGCGGCGGATGCGGCTTTCGGCAAAGGCGATGTCCTCGGCAATCGACGGGTCCAGGTGGTGGCACACCATCAGCATGTCGAGGTGCTCGTCCAGCGTGTTGACCGTGTACGGGCGCGTCGGGTTGGTCGACGACGGCAGCACGTTGGCCTCGCCGCACACCTTGATGATGTCGGGCGCATGGCCGCCGCCGGCGCCTTCGGTGTGGTACGTATGGATGGTGCGGCCCTTGAAGGCGGCGATGGTGGTCTCGACAAAGCCGGCTTCGTTGAGCGTGTCGGTATGGATCGCCACCTGGGTGTCGGTCGCGTCCGCCACCGACAGGCAGGTATCGATCGCCGCTGGCGTGGTGCCCCAGTCCTCATGCAGCTTCAGGCCGATCGCGCCCGCTTCCACCTGCTCCAGGAGCGGCCCCTGCTGGCTGGCATTGCCCTTGCCCAGCAGGCCGATATTCATCGGGTAGGCATCGGCCGCCTGCAGCATGCGCTCCATGTACCACGGCCCCGGCGTCACGGTGGTGGCGAAGGTGCCGGTGGCCGGCCCGGTGCCGCCGCCGATCATGGTGGTGACGCCGCTCATCAGCGCCTCTTCGATCTGCTGCGGGCAGATAAAGTGGATATGGCTGTCGATGCCGCCGGCGGTGACGATCATGCCCTCGCCCGCGATCACCTCGGTGCCCGGCCCGACCACGATGGTCACGCCCGGCTGGATATCCGGGTTGCCGGCCTTGCCGATCGCCGCGATACGCCCGCCCTTCAGGCCGATATCGGCCTTGACGATGCCCCAGTGGTCAACGATCAGCGCATTGGTGATGACGGTGTCGACGCAGTCCCTGGCCATGCGCTGGCTCTGCCCCATGCCGTCGCGGATCACCTTGCCGCCGCCGAACTTCACTTCCTCGCCATAGATGGTGAAGTCTTTCTCGACCTCGATGATGAGCCCGGTATCGGCCAGCCGCAGGCGGTCGCCGGTGGTCGGGCCGAACATCTCGGCATAGGCCTGCCTGGAGATCTTTGCCATCACAGCGCTCCCATGATCTTGCCGTTGAAGCCGTAGACGATGCGGTCGCCGTCCAGCGCCACCAGTTCCACGGTGCGCGTCTGGCCGGGCTCGAAGCGCACCGCGGTGCCGGCGGCAATGTTCAGCCGGAAGCCGCGCGCGGCTTCGCGGTCGAACGCGAGCGCGGTGTTGGTCTCGTAGAAATGGAAGTGCGAGCCGACCTGGATCGGCCGGTCGCCGGTATTGGCCACCGTCACGCTGATCGTGGCGCGGCCGGCATTCAGTTCGATCTCGCCGTCGGCGGGCATCAGTTCACCGGGGATCATGGCCATCCTCCTCAGGCCACCAGCAGGCTGGCGCCGTACAGCGCCACGCCGGCACCTGCCGCGCGGGCCAGCCAGCCGGCATGGCGGCGCAGCAGCGTGCCCGCACCAATGCCCAGCAGGTGCAGCGCCATGATGGCGGCGGCAAACCCGCCTACGTATGCAAGTACCGCAGGCAGCGCGCCCGCAGTGGCGGGCAGTTCGGCCCCGTGGGCATAGCCGTGGAACACGGCAAAGCCGCCGACCAGCAGCGTACCGGCCCACGCCGGCAGCTTCGCGCGCAGCGCCAGCAGCAGCCCGATCACCAGCAACGAGGCCGCGATCATCGGTTCGACTGCGGGCAGCGCCCCACCGGACAGGCCGATTGCAGCCCCCACCAGCATCAGCGCCACGAAGGCCAGCGGCAGGCGCAGCGTATCGGCGGCCGAGCGGGCAATCAAGGCGCTCCACACGCCTACCGCCGCCATCGCCAGCAAGTGGTCGGCGCCGGTGAAGGGGTGCGCCAGGCCGGCCCACAAGCTGGCGCTGACGGTGGCGGCATCGTGGCCGGGATGTGCCAGGGCGGCGCCGGCGGCAACGGTCAGGGAAGTGCCCAGGGCAAGGCGCAGGCAGGCGGTACGGTTCATGTCGGCTCTCGGGTTGGTCTTGTTATCGTGGTCAAAAGCGGGGATCGGTCATGTTCAGACAATGGGATGGTGGACGGTCACCAGCTTGGTGCCGTCCGGAAAGGTGGCCTCCACCTGGATCTCGGGGATCATCTCGGCCACGCCATCCATCACGTCCTCGCGGCTCAGCACGGTGGTGCCCTCATGCATCAGCTCGGCCACGGTGCGGCCATCGCGCGCGCCTTCCATGATGGCGGCGGTGATCAGCGCCACCGCTTCCGGGTAGTTCAGCTTCAGCCCGCGTGCCTTGCGCCGCTCGGCCAGCAGCGCGGCGGTGAAGATCAGCAGCTTGTCTTTCTCTCGCGGCGTCAGTTCCATCTCTTGTTCCTGGTTTCTCGGGTTCGGTTGTCTCTGTTGGCGGCCTACGTGGCCCACAGCCGCAGCGGCCGCGCCGCGACACCGTGGATCGGCATGCGCAGCGCCTGCCAGCTGTCGACCATGACGTGGCGCACGGCTTCCATTTGCCGGCCCAGCACGCGCAGCAGCAGCATCGACTGGCCGTTGGCGGCCGGGCAGGTCACGCCGGCGCGCAGCTCCGGCGTATAGGGCAGCTGTTCGGCCAGCGCTTCGGCCAGTTCCTGCGTCGCGCCTTCGCCTACCGCCCACAGCGTGCCCAGCACATTGAGTCCGTCGAGCCCGGCCACCGCGGTGCGCAGTGGCGACGCGGCCTCAAGATGCGATTGTTCGATCCACAGCGCGCGTTCACCGGCGCCAATGCGGGTATCCAGCCACAGCGCGCCGCTGGCCCACTGCTCGCCGGATGCCTGCCGGCCCAGCACCACCGCATCCCAGCCGATCGCGCTGCCGCCGGACGCGACCTCGAGCACGGTCGAAATCCGCGCACGGGCGTCGTCGAAGACGATGTTCTCCTGCGGCAGCCAGTCCAGCCGCGCGCCTGCGCCCACCGTCAGGCGCACATGCTGTGCCGCCTCGCGGCCGAGCGACTTGTACCACTTGGTGGCGCCCGGCGTGGCCAGCACGGCGTGCGCGCCAGCCTCGACCGTCACGTCGATATCCAGGCTGTCGCCGCCTGCCACGCCTGCCGGCGGATGCAGGATCACCGCGTGGCAGATGCCGCCTTCCGGGTACAGCGGCTTCTGCACCAGCAGCGGCCCCTGGTGGCGCCGCTCGGTCAGCGCGGTGCGTTCGCCGCGCTGCGCAAAGCGCAGCCGCAGGGTGGCCTGCCATGCGGCGGGCACGGCGAGGGCGGAAGGAAAATCGGGATGGCGCATGGCAAGGACAGCCGGCGGAGGGGCGCGCGCAATGGCGGGAGTTGCAAGCCATCATAGCGCGCTGCCCGCCTTCGCGGAAGCAGCGCATGGCGCACAAATCCCGGCGCTGCCGCGCGGCCGCCCTACACGGCGATCAGCTCCCGCACGCCGTCCTGCTCCATGCTGGCGCCGGCACCCCGCGCCACCACTTCGCCGCGGCTCATCACTACGTAGTGGTCGGCAATATGCCGCGCGAACTCGTAGTATTGCTCGACCAGCAGCACCGTCATGCCGAACTCGTCGACCAGCAGGCGCAGCGCCCGGCCGATGTCCTGGATGATGGAAGGCTGGATGCCCTCGGTGGGCTCGTCCAGGATCAGCAGGCCCGGTTCGCTCATCAGCGCGCGCCCGATCGCCAGTTGCTGCTGCTGGCCGCCGGACAGGTCGCCGCCGCGGCGCAGCCGCATGGTGCGCAGCACCGGGAACAACTGGTAGATCCGGTCCGGCACGCCGGACAGCCGCGCCCGGCTGGCGGCGCCGATCAGCAGGTTTTCTTCCACCGTCAGCCGCGGGAAGATCTCCCGGCCCTGCGGCACATAGGCCAGCCCGGCCGACACGCGCTCATACGGCGCCTTCTTCTCCAGCGCCTGCCCTTCCCATTGGATGCTGCCGCTG
This sequence comes from Cupriavidus sp. SK-4, assembly GCF_000611125.1. Classification (NCBI taxonomy): domain Bacteria; kingdom Pseudomonadati; phylum Pseudomonadota; class Betaproteobacteria; order Burkholderiales; family Burkholderiaceae; genus Cupriavidus; species Cupriavidus sp. SK-4. The sequence continues at coordinate 76,254 of NZ_JFJW01000068.1, read as the reverse complement.
CGCGTGGGCACCACGCCCATCAGACACTTGAGCAGCGTGCTCTTGCCCACGCCGTTGCGGCCCAGCAGCGTGGTCAGCTTGCCGGCGGGCACGTCGAAGCTGACATTGCGCAGGATATGGCTGCCGCCGTAGAACTGGTTCAGTGCATTGACCTGCAGCATGCTTATCTTCCCAGGTAGGATTCGATCACGCGCTCATCGCGCTTGACGCTGTCGAGCGTGCCTTCGGCCAGCACGCTGCCCTCGGCCAGCACCGTGACCTGGCCGGCATCGCCCGCGAGCGCGGCGACGAACTCCATGTCGTGCTCGACCACCATCATCGAGCAGCTGCCGCGCAGGCCGTTGAGCAGCGCCGCCAGCTGCATGGTCTCTTCGTCGGTCATGCCGGCCACCGGCTCGTCCAGCAACAGCAGCTGCGGCTGCTGCATCAGCAGCATGCCGATCTCCAGCCGCTGCTTCTGCCCGTGCGACAGCAGCCCGGCGGGCCGGTAGGCCTCGGCCTCCAGCCCGGTCAGCGCCAGCGTTTCCTCGATGCGCCGATGCCCCTCTGCCGTCAGCCGCGCGCGCAGCGACGACCACCAGCGCTTGTCGGCCTTCATCGCCAGTTCCAGGTTCTCCCACACCGCGTGCTGCTCGAACACCGTCGGCTTCTGGAACTTGCGGCCGATGCCCACCTGCGCGATGCGCGGCTCGGTCATCCGCATCAGATCGATGGTCTGGCCCAGGAACACGCGCCCGCTGACATTGGCATTGCGCGGACCGGTCTTGCCGGTGATGACATCCATCATCGTGGTCTTGCCGGCGCCGTTGGGGCCGATCACGCAGCGCAGCTCGCCATGGTCGATCGACAGCGTCAGCTTGTTCAGCGCGCGGAAGCCGTCGAACTGCACCGTCAGGTCTTCCAGGTACAGGATCGGCCCGTGCGACACATCGATGGTGCCGGGCTCGACGATGCGGCCCAGGCCGGTGGCATCGCCGCTTTCGGCCTGGCCGTGCTGGAGTGCGGCATTCATGCTTCACCTCCTGTACGGCCTGCCACGGCAGGCGCGGAAACAGGGTCTGCAGCGGCTGGTGGTGCGGCCGCGCGCCGCTCGCGCAGCCGGTTCCACAACCCGGTCACGCCATCGGGCAGGTACAAGGTCACCAGCACGAACATCGCGCCCAGCAGGAACAGCCAGTATTCGGCAAAGTGGGCGGTGAACAGGGTCTTGGCGCCATTGACCAGGAACGCACCGATCACCGGCCCGATCAGCGTGCCGCGCCCGCCCACGGCAACCCACACCGCCATCTCGATCGAGTTGCCGGGCGACATCTCCCCGGGGTTGATGATGCCCACTTGCGGCACGTACAGCGCCCCCGCGATGCCGCACAGCACCGCCGAGAAGGTCCACACGAACAGCTTGTAGCCCAGCGGGTTGTAGCCGGAGAACATCACCCGCATCTCGGCATCACGCACCGCGGTGACCACGCGCCCGAGCTTGGACGTGACGATGTAGCGGCAGGCGATGAAGCCCGCCAGCAGCGCCAGGAAGGTCAGCACGAACAGTGCCGTGCGCGTCTGCGGCGCCGCAATAGCAAAGCCGGCAATGCGCTTGAAGTCCGTAAATCCGTTGTTGCCGCCGAAACCGGTCTCGTTGCGGAAGAACAGCAGCATCGCCGCATACGTCATCGCCTGCGTGATGATCGACAGGTACACGCCCTTGATGCGAGAACGGAAGGCAAAGAAGCCGAACAGCCACGCCAGCACGCCCGGCACCAGCACCACCAGCAGCAGCGCGTAGCCGAGGTGCTCGGTGCCCTGCCAGAACCACGGCAGCTCCTTCCAGTCGAGAAACACCATGAAGTCCGGCAGCTCGCTCTTGTACACTCCTTCACGGCCGATCGCCCGCATCAGGTACATGCCCATTGCGTAGCCGCCCAGCGCGAAGAACAGCCCGTGGCCCAGGCTCAGGATGCCGCAGTAGCCCCACACCAGGTCCAGCGCGATCGCGGCCAGCGCAAAGCACATGATCTTGCCGACCAGCGTCAGCGCATAGGCCGACAGGTGCAGCGGATGCCCCTCCGGCAACACCAGCGCACACACCGGCACGCCGATGCCGACGATCACGGTCAGCGCCGCCAGCACCAGCCAGCCGCGCGGTGAGAACAGCGCCTGCCGCTCGGGCACCTCAAGCCGGAACGGGGTAGCGGAAGAATTCGATTGGAATCGCTGCATCATGCCTCCGCGCTGCGCCCCTTGAGCGCGAAAAGTCCCTGCGGCCGCTTCTGGATAAACAGCACGATCAGCACCAGGACAAAGATCTTGGCCAGCACCGCGCCATAGAAGGGCTCGATGAACTTGTTGATGATGCCCAGCCCGAAGGCGCCGACGATGGTGCCCGCCAGCTGCCCCACCCCGCCCAGCACCACCACCATGAAGGAATCGATGATGTAGGCCTGGCCCAGGTCGGGACCGACATTGCCGATCTGCGACAGCGCGCAGCCGCCCAGCCCGGCAATGCCGGCGCCGAAGGCAAAGGCGTAGCTGTCGACCTTCCAGGTGCGCACGCCGACGCAGGCCGCCATGGTGCGGTTCTGCGTGGTGGCGCGCACGAACAGCCCCAGCCGCGTGCGGTTCAGCACCGCCCATGCCACCGCCACCACCGCCAGCGCGAACAGGATGATGACGATGCGGTTGTAGGGGATCACCAGGCCCGGCATCCACTCGATGCCACCGCTCATCCAGGCCGGGTTGGCCACCTCCACGTTCTGCGCGCCGAACAGCGTGCGCACCGCCTGCATCAGCAGCAGGCTGACGCCGAAGGTGGCCAGCAGCGTTTCCAGCGGGCGGCCGTACAGGTGACGCAGCACCAGCCGCTCCAGCACGAAGCCCACTACGGCTGCCGCCAGGAACGAGGCCGGCAGCGCCGCCGGCAGGTACCAGTCGAACGCACCCGGCGCGTAGGCGCGGAACAGCGACTGCACCACGTAGGTGGCATAGGCGCCGATCATCAGGAATTCACCGTGCGCCATGTTGATGACGCCGATCAGGCCATAGGTAATGGCCAGCCCGAGCGCGGCCAGCAGCAGCACGCTGCCCAGGCTCAGCCCGGCGAACAGGTTGCCGACCAGCTCGGCGCGGCGCTGGTCGCTGCGCAGCGTGTCCAGCGCCTGCTGCGCGGCCAGGCGCACGTCGGCATCGGGCTCGCGGTAGTTGCCGGCGCTGTCGCGCTCCACCAGCGGCGCCAGCTTCTGGCGGCTCTGCGGGTTGCTGTCGCTGCCGAGGATGCGGATGGCTTCAAGCCTCGCGTCATGCGCTGCGGGATCGGCCGGCTCGGCCAGCACCAGGTTGGCCCAGATCACGTCCAGGCTGGTGCGCAGGCCGGCATCGGCCTCGTTCTTGCGGGCGGCTTCGACCGCGGCGCGCGAGGCGCTCTCGGGCTGGTCGCGCAGCGTGGCGATGGCCTGCGCGCGCACCGCGATGTCGGTCGACTGCAGCAGCAGGCTGCTGGCGGCGCTGTCGACCAGCGCACGCAGGCTGTTGTTCAGGGTCAGGGATTCGAGCTCGTCGGCTTTCACCGCGACCGGTTTGCCGGTGACGGCATCGACGGTCTTGTCGCCATCCTGGCGCACCATGCCGACCGACGGCGCATATTGCAGCGCGTCGTCCTGCAAGGCCTTCAGGATCGGGCCGGCCTGTTCGGGCGGCGCCTTGGCCAGCGCGGTCAGCGCCGCGGTCTTGGCATCGAAATCGTCTTCGGCCAGCGGCTTCAGCTCGGCCTGCGTCAGCGCCGCGGCCCACGGCGCAGCCGCCAGCAGCAGCGCCGCCAGCAAGGCGCGCAGCCATGGCAGGATGGAAACGGATAAGGAATTGCGCATAGGTGCTGGCGAGTTGCGGAATGAGTGTTTGGGGAGAAGGCAGGTGTCCATGACGAAGCGAGTGCCATCTGGCTGGCAAGCGCCAGCCCTCTCCCCCAGCCCCGCTCCCGCAAGCGGGACAGGGGAGCCAACCGGCAGCAGGTGGCCCGGCTTACATCACCTTGTCCGGCTTGCCTTCGTTACCCGCGATAAACGGGCTCCACGGCTGCGCGCGCACCGCCTTCGGCGTCTTCCACACCACCGAGAACTGGCCGTCGCCCTTCACTTCGCCGATCATCACCGGCTTGTACAGGTGGTGGTTCTCGCCCATGGTCAGCGTGAAGCCGTCCGGTGCCTTGAAGGTCTGGCCGTACATGGCCGCGCGCACCTTGTTGGTGTCGGTGGTGCCGGCCTTCTTCACGGCCTGCGCCCACATATGGATGCCCACGTAGGTGGCTTCCATCGGGTCGTTGGTCACGCGCTTGTCGCCGCCGGGGAGGTTGTTGGCCTTGACCCATGCCGCCCACTGCTTGCGGAAGGCTTCGTTCTCGGGGTTCTTGACCGACATGAAGTAGTTCCATGCGGCCAGGTGGCCCACCAGCGGCTTGGTATCGATGCCGCGCAGTTCCTCTTCACCCACCGAGAACGCCACCACGGGCACGTCCTTGGCCTTCAGCCCGGCATTGCCCAGCTCCTTGTAGAACGGCACGTTGGAGTCGCCGTTGATGGTGGAGATCACCGCGGTCTTGCCGCCCTGCGAGAACTTCTTGATATTGGCGACGATGGTCTGGTAGTCGCTGTGGCCAAACGGGGTGTAGACCTCTTCGATGTCCTTGTCGGCAACGCCCTTGCTCTTCAGGAAGGCGCGCAGGATTTTGTTGGTGGTGCGCGGGTAGACGTAGTCGGTGCCCAGCAGGTAGAAGCGCTTGGCGCCGCCGCCTTCCTTGCTCATCAGGTATTCCACCGCCGGGATCGCCTGCTGGTTGGGCGCCGCACCGGTGTAGAAGACGTTCTTGGACATTTCCTCGCCTTCATACTGCACCGGGTAGAACAGCAGCGAGTTCAGTTCCTCATAGACCGGCAGCACCGACTTGCGCGACACCGAGGTCCAGCAGCCGAAGGTCACCGCGACCTTGTCCTTGGTGATCAGCTGGCGCGCCTTTTCCGCGAACAGCGGCCAGTTCGAGGCTGGGTCCACCACCACCGGCTCCAGCTTGCGCCCCAGCACGCCGCCGCTCTTGTTGATCTCGTCGATGGTCATCAGGGCCACGTCCTTCAGCGACGTCTCCGAAATGGCCATGGTGCCGGACAGCGAGTGCAGGATACCGACCTTGATCGGTTCCTTGGACTGCGCCATGGCCAGCGGGCTGGTACCGATCATTGCCGCGGCGGCTATCGCCGACAGCTTCAGCATGTCACGTCGTTGCATTTGCAGCTCCCGTTTATGGTGTTAGTCAGGGACTACGCTCCCCGGGTGATGCTTCTGCAACTAGCGTGCCATGGAGGCAGGCCGCCTGATACCCACCGCGCCGGCGGCAGATGGCGTGCTGGCGCGGCGCGCAGGCGCTGCCGCCGCCCGCGATCGCGCATCCGCACCAGAGCAGTGCGGGCGGCGCACGCACCACTCCCGTGCATCTGTGCAATTCCGTGCGGGCGGCATGCGCAAGGCACCAGGCGCTGCGCGTCCCCGCACCAAGGCCGGGCGCCATGCCCCAAGGCAGGCGACGGGCAAAAAAAAAGGGGCCCCTTGCAGGGCCCCGCTCTCGATGCCAGGACGTTGGTCCTTACATCACCATCATGTTGGCATTCAGGTTGTGCATGATCCACAGCGAACCCGCCACCACGATCACCAGGATCAGCGCCGTGAACAGCAGCGCGATCACGTTGCTGCGCTGCTCGGACGACGTGTCCAGGTGCAGGAAGTACTTCAGGTGGACCAGCATCTGGACCACGGCCATGCCGAGGATGATCCAGAGGATGGTGCCCTTGTCCATGCTGCCGTCCATCACGAGCTTGAACGGGATCACGGTCAGGATCACCGCCAGGATAAAGCCGATCGCATACGACTTGAAGCTGGCGTGGGTGTCATGACCCGCGTGCGAATCGTGCGAGTCGTGGGCGCCGTGCGCCGCCGGTGCGTTGTGTTGTGCCATCACAGATGTCCCATCAGGTAGACCACGGTAAACACGCCGATCCAGACCACGTCCAGGAAGTGCCAGAACAGCGACAGGCACATCAGGCGCTTGCTCAGGGTCGGGGTGATGCCCTTCTTCGACAGTTGCCACATCAGCACGATCATCCACAGCATGCCGCTGGCGACGTGCAGGCCGTGGGTGCCGACCAGCGTGAAGAACGACGACAGGAACGCGCTGCGGCCCGGGCCGGCGCCTTCGGCGATCAGGTGATGGAATTCGTTGATTTCCATCGCCATGAATGCCGCGCCCAGCAGGAACGTGATGCCGAGCCACACCTGCACGCGGCTGAGGCTGCGGTTCTGCAGCGAGATCATCGCCATGCCGTACGTGATCGAGGAGAACAGCAGGATGAAGGTCTCCACCAGCACGTAGTTGAGCTCGAACAGCTCCTTCGCCGACGGGCCGCCTGCCAGTTCGCCGCGCAGCACGGCGAAGGCCGCGAACAGTCCGGCGAAGATGATGCAGTCGCTCATCAGGTAGATCCAGAAGCCATACACCGTATTGGCACTGGTATCGTGGTGCGCATGGTCATGGCCGTGCGCGTCGGCGTGAGCCGAGGCGCCTGCCTGCGCGGGGATGCGGTCTAGGACTTGAGTCGACATGGTTCTCAGGCTTGCGAAGCAATGCGCTGCAGTTGGCGCGTTTCGATCTGCTCGACCTCGGTGGCCGGCACGTAGTAGTCGATGTGGTCGTCGTTGCTGCGGTGGATGAACGCCCAGATCATGCCCACCAGGCCAACCGCGGCCATCCACCAGATATGCCAGGTCAGGGCAAAGCCGAACACCAGGCTGAAGGCGCCGATGATGAAGCCCGCGCCCGTGTTCTTGGGCATGTGGATCTTCTCGTAGCCTTCGGTCGGCAGGGTCTCGCCACGGGCCTTCATGTCGGCGAACGCGTCCAGGTCACGCACCACCGGGGTGTGCGCGAAGTTGTAGAACGGCGGCGGCGACGAGGTGGCCCACTCCAGGGTACGGCCGCCCCACGGGTCGCCGGTCACGTCGGCCAGCTTCTTGCGGTCGCGGATCGACACCACGATCTGCAGCACCTGGAAGAAGATGCCCAGCGCCACGAACACCACGCCGACCACGGCCAGGTACAGCCACGGCGTCCAGGCCGGGTTGTCGGTGTGGTTCAGGCGGCGGGTCATGCCCATCAGGCCCAGCACGTACAGCGGCATGAAGGCGAAGTAGAAGCCGACCAGCCAGCACCAGAAGGCGCACTTGCCCAGGCGCTCGTTCAGCTTGAAGCCGAACGCCTTCGGCCACCAGTAGGTGATGCCGGCCAGGTAGCCGAACAGCACGCCGCCGATGATCACGTTGTGGAAGTGGGCGATCAGGAACAGGCTGTTGTGCAGCACGAAGTCGGCAGCCGGCACGGCCATCAGCACGCCGGTCATGCCACCGATCACGAAGGTGATCATGAAGCCCAGCGTCCACAGCACCGGCGAGGTCATCTGGACCCGGCCGCGGTACATGGTGAACAGCCAGTTGAAGATCTTCACCCCGGTCGGGATGGAGATGATCATGGTGGTGATGCCGAAGAACGCGTTGACGTTGGCGCCCGAGCCCATCGTGAAGAAGTGGTGCAGCCACACGATGAACGACAGCACCATGATCGCGGCGGTCGCGTACACCATGCCCTTGTAGCCGAACAGCTTCTTGCCCGAGAACGTGGCGATCACTTCAGAGAAGATGCCGAACGCCGGCAGGATCAGGATGTACACCTCGGGGTGGCCCCAGATCCAGATCAGGTTCACGTACATCATGGCGTTGCCGCCACCATCGTTCGTGAAGAAGTGCGTACCGACGTAGCGGTCCAGGCCCAGCAGCGCCAGGGTCACGGTCAGCACCGGGAAGGCGGCCACGATCAGCACGTTGGTGCACAGCGCGGTCCAGGTGAACACCGGCATGCGCATCAGCGTCATGCCCGGCGCGCGCATGCGCAGGATCGTCACCAGGAAGTTCACGCCGGTCAGCAAGGTGCCCAGGCCCGAGATCTGCAAGCTCCAGAGGTAGTAGTCCACCCCCACGCCCGGGCTGAAGTCCAGTCCCGACAGCGGCGGATAGGCCAGCCAGCCGGTCTTGGCGAATTCACCGACGCCCAGCGAGACATTGACCAGCATGGCGCCCGACACGAACAGCCAGAAGGAGAGCGTGTTCAGGAACGGGAAGGCCACGTCGCGCGCGCCGATCTGCAGCGGCACGACCAGGTTCATCAGGCCGGTCATCAGCGGCATGGCCACGAAGAAGATCATGATCACGCCGTGGGCGGTGAAGATCTGGTCGTAGTGCTCAGGCGGCAGGACGCCGGTCGCGCCATTGGTGGCGAGCGCCAGCTGGGTGCGCATCATGACCGCGTCGGCGAAGCCGCGCAGCAGCATGATCAGCGCGACCAGGCAGTACATCACGCCGATCTTCTTGTGGTCGACCGAGGTGAACCACTCGTTCCAGAGGTAGCCCCACTTCTTGAAATAGGTGATCGCGCCTAGCAGCGCGGCCCCGCCCAGGGCGACGCCGGCCAGAACGACCATGATGATCGGCTCATGAAACGGAATCGCCGACAAACTCAACTTGCCAAACATCATTGCTCCTAGGATTGCGCGCCCAGCGCCAGCTTGGCCGGCGTGGTCATCGACAGCTGCTCTTCACCGAGGGTGTTGCGCGACGTGCAGATCGGGCCGCCCTTGAACCCGTCGGCGGCGACAGCCGTGCCGCTGTGGTCCATGTACTTGTGCAGGATGTTGCGGAAGAGCTGGTCTTCCACCTTGCCGTAGTACGTGACCGGCTCCTTCTCGCTGGGTTGTGCCAGCGTCTTGTAGCCTTCAACGCCCAGTTCGGTGGACGAGGCGCGAACCTTGGCGACCCACTCATCGAACTCGTAGTTCGACATGGCGACCGCCTTGAACTTCATGCCCGAAAAGCCGCCGCCGCTGTAGTTGGCGGACACGCCATCGTAAGAGCCGGCTTCGTTGGCGATCAGGTGCAGCTTGGTCTCCATCCCTGCCATGGCGTACACCTGGCTGCCCAGTTGCGGGATGAAGAACGAATTCATGATCGAATCCGAGGTGATCTTGAAGTTCACCGGGGTGTCGACCGGGAAGGCGATCTGGTTGACCGTGGCGATCTTCAGTTCCGGATAGATGAACAGCCATTTCCAGTTCAGCGCCACCACCTCGACGGTGACCGGCTTCTTGCTGGATTCGAGCGGCTTGTACGGGTCCAGGTCGTGCGAGGACTTCCAGGTGATGATGCCCAGCGCAATGATGATCAGGCAGGGGATCAGCCATACCACCACTTCGATCGCGGTGGAGTGCGACCAGTCCGGCTCATAGCGCGCCGAGGTATTGGACGCGCGGTACTTCCAGGCGAACACCAGCGTCAGCACGATCACCGGCAGCACCACCAGCAGCATGAGCCAGGTTGCGATCAGGATGATGTTCTTGATGTCGACGCCGACCTGCCCTTTCGGGTCGAGCAGCGTCATGTTGCAGCCGGCGAGCAGGAGCAGGCCAAGGCAAGGCAGGAACCGCGTCCAACGCGGCAGTATGGGTTTCTTCATGTCACGACTGGTTTGGTTACACCGCGCTTCGGGCAAAAGCGTGGCTAAACCGCCTGATGCTCGCGCAAGAGGCGTGGGGCTGAGGGAAAACCGGAAGGACGTGTCCTTAGCTGGCGTTGCGGTCGGGCGGCGAATCGAGCGCCGGGGGACCATGCGGCCTTGCAACGCCATGAACACGGAAGGACAACTGACTGCGTGCGCTGCAGGCCCTGTAGGACCTTGCCGGCGCTGCGGCACCTGGCCGAAACCGCGAACGGTCCCGGCTCAGTACAGCGGCCGGGTAGCGTTGGAATACGAGGCTTTTGCACTTCCCGACAGACTTGCCTTCATGGCAAGCGCGGTTTTCGGCCGGGGAGCGCAACACGTAAAACATCGTGGGCGCGACTGTACCGCAACGCAACATTAGGGGTAAACCCAACGGCACAGAACACACTGTTCGGTAAAGCGGACAATCGACGCACAAGACTGCAAAGCAGCATTTGACCGGCATCAATGTCACAAATCGGTCCCTAAAAATGCAGAAAGCCGCGCATTACGCGGCCTCCAGGGTGCGACATGCCTGTGTGGCATATTGTCGCACCGCGTCAAACCTGCGTATCCTTCACCCGTAGCGGCGCGTGATCGACTCGGCAACGCAGACCGGACGGTCGCTGCCCTCGCGCTCCACCGTCACTTCCCAGGTTGACTGTGCGCCCACCAGTTCGGGTGACTTCGGCAGCGGATCGAGCCGCTCGACCTTCAGCAACTTGATCCGTGCGCGCAGCTTGCTGCCTACGGGAACAGGTGCCGTGAAGCGCACACGGTTCAGGCCGTAGTTGACGCCGATCTTCGAGGGCATGTGCAGCGCGTTGTGCATGAACTTGGGCAGCAGCGACAGCGTCAGGAAGCCGTGGGCGATCGGGCCGCCATAGGGCGACTCCTTCTTCGCGCGCTCCACGTCGATGTGGATCCACTGGTGGTCGCCGGTGGCATCGGCAAACTGGTTGACCTGCTGCTGGGTCACCTCGATCCAGTCGCTGACCGCGACTTCCTGGCCCTGCAGGCCTTCCAGTTCTTCAAGCGATGCGATGGTACGCATGTCGATAGTCTCCTCGTGACGATAAAGTGTTCTTAAGCAGGTCGGCGGCCGTACATGCCCATGCCCTTGACGGTGCAGACCAGTTCACCGCGCTGGTTGGTGGCTTCCCACTGGGTGTGGACCACGCCGCGGTCCGGCTTGGACTGCGACGGCCGGGTATCGAGCACATTCAGCACGACGGTGAGCGTGTCGCCGGCATAGACGGGCTTGAGCCAGCGGATCTCGTCCACGCCGGGCGAGCCCATGCTGGCCGACTTGCCGGTGGTGCTCAGCACCAGCAGCCGCATCATGATCGAGCACGTCATCCAGCCGCTCGAGATCACGCCGCCATAGATGCTCTTGGCAGCGGCTTCCTTGTCGATATGGAACGGCTGCGGATCGTACTGGCGGGCAAAGGCCAGGATCTCTTCCTCGGTGACGAGGTACGAACCCAGTTCGCGGCGGCTGCCGACTTCAAAGTCCTCGAAATACAGCATCGGTTGTCTCTCTGTAGTGATTGGCGCCAGGGCACTAAGTTTGCTCAGGCAATGATCGCATGGCCGCCGGGGGCTGGCGTCCGTATTTGCCGAACCCGCCCCTAACGGTCCCCAAAGAAAAAAACCGCGCCTGGACTACAGCGCGGTTTTGACTGGACAGGCAGGATCAGGCAGCTTCCTGGAACCCCGGCTGGGCAGCAAACCTGCCCAGGTGGTGATCCACGTCACCGAAGGTGGTGTTGATCAGCGTCAGCCGCTTGAACATGTGCGCGGCCGGCAGTTCGTTGGTCACGCCCATGCCGCCGTGGATCTGCACGGCCTCCTGGCCGACCGTGCGCGCTGCCTGCCCCACGCGCGCCTTGGCGGCGGAGACATAGCGGCGGCGCTCTTCCGGCGTTACTTCTTCGAAGCGGGCAGCGGCCAGCAGCGTGATCGAACGCGACTGCTCGGCATGGATGAACATCTCGACCATGCGGTGCTGCAGCGCTTGGAAGCGCGCGATCGGCACGCCGAACTGCTGGCGCGTCTTGGCATATTCCAGCGTGGCGGCATTGAGCGTATCCATCACGCCCACGGCCTCGGCGCACAGCAGCACGGCAGCGTAGTCGGCCACTTGCTCGATCACCGGGAAGGCCTTGCCGGCTTCGCCCAGCAGTTGCGCGGGGGCATCCTGGAAGGTGATGTCGGCCGCGCGCAGGTTGTCGATGGTGCGGTAGTCCTTGATGCTGACGCCGGCGCCCCTGGCATCCACCAGGAACAGCGAGATGCCGTCCTGGTCGGCTTCGGCGCCGCTGCTGCGGGCCGACACGATCAGCTTGTCGGCCTGGCCGCCGTGCAGCACCACGACCTTGCGGCCGCTGAGCTTGCCGTCGCGGGCGCTGACGCGCACGTCGTTCAGTTCATAGCGCGCCTGCGGCTCGTTGAAGGCCACGGCCAGCTTCAGTTCGCCACCGGCGACCTGCTCCAGCAGTGCATCCTGGCCACCGGCCAGGCCCAGTGCGTAGGCGCCCGCCACCGTGGCCAGGTACGGCTCCACGATCAGGCCGCGGCCCAGTTCCTGCTGGACCACCATCATGTCCAGGGCCTTGCCCGCGAATCCGCCCTGCGCTTCCGGCACCGGCAGCGCGGTCAGGCCGAGCTCGACCAGCGAGCCCCAGGCGGCGTCGCCGTAGCCGGCGGCGCTTTCGTAGTTCTTCTTGCGGGACTCGAAGCCGTAGTCCTTGTCGATGAAACGGCGGACGGCGTCGGCCAGCTGCTTCTGTTCGTCGCTGAGATTGAAGTTCATGTTGCGTGTCTCCTCACAGCCCCAGAATCATCTGGCTGATGATGTTCTTCTGAATTTCGTTGGACCCGCCATAGATGGAGGTCTTGCGATAGTTGAAGTAGTACGCGGCCAGCGGCGCGGCGTCGTCGTAGCCGGTCACCGCGTGCTCGGTCTCGCACTCCAGGTAGGCGGTGTCGAACGGCTGGGCGTACGGGCCGACGGCCTCGACCATCAGCTCGGTCAGCAGCTGCTGGATCTCGGTGCCCTTGATCTTGAGCATCGAGGCCTCGGGGCCGGGGCCCTTGCCTGCCGCTTCGCTCGATACCACGCGCAGCACGGTGATCTCCAGCGCCATCAGTTCGATTTCCAGCGCGGCCACCTTGGCGCCGAACACCGGGTCTTCCAGCAGCGGCTTGCCGTTCTTCTGCTGCTGGCGCGCCACGCGCTTGAGGAAGCCCAGCTCGCGCTTGGAGTTGCCCACGCGGGCAATGCCGGTGCGCTCGTGGCCGAGCAGGTACTTGGCGTAGGTCCAGCCCTTGTTCTCTTCGCCGACGCGGTTCTCGATCGGCACCTTGACGTTGTCGAAGAAGACTTCGTTCACTTCATGCTCTTCGTCGAGCATGATGATCGGGCGCACGGTAATGCCCGGGGTCTTCATGTCGATCAGCAGGAACGAGATGCCCTCTTGCTTCTTGGCTTCAGGATCGGTGCGCACCAGGCAGAAGATCATGTCGGCGTGCTGGCCGAGCGTGGTCCAGGTCTTCTGGCCGTTGACGATGTAGTGCTTGCCGTCCGAAGTCAGCTCGGCACGGGTCTTCAGCGAGGCCAGGTCCGAACCCGAGCCCGGCTCCGAATAGCCCTGGCACCACCAGTCGGTGCAGTCCAGGATGCGCGGCAGGTAGTACGACTTTTGCTCTTCGCTGCCGTACTTCATGATCACGGGCGCGACCATCGCCACGCCGAACGGCAGCACGCCGGGCGCGCCGACGCGGGCATTCTCTTCATCCCAGATATGGCGCTGGGTGGCGTTCCAGCCAGTGCCGCCGTACTGGACGGGCCAGTGCGGTGCCGACCAGCCCTTGCCGGCCAGGGTCTTGTGCCAGCGCACTAGGTCGTCGCGGTTCGGACGGCGGTGGTTGAGAATCTTGCTGCGGATGTCCGCCGGCAAGTTGGCTTCGAGCCAGCTACGCACTTCCTCGCGGAAGGCGTTGTCGGACGCCGAGTAGTTGAGATCCATGCCCGTCTCCAGTGGTGCCGGCTTGGCGTGGGGCCGCCGGCGGTTGTTCTGCCTGCACGTCAATGCGCCGACAGCAACGGGCACAAGACGCAATTCAGTGAGCCGTCTGCTTCAGCGCATCCGGCACCACGAGCGGGAAAGTCTCGATGCCCTCTTCGGCCAGCGCCTGCACCTCCTCCGCCGAGGCCGAACCGCGAATGCCGCGTTCCGGCGCCTCGTCATAGTGCATGCGCCTTGCCTCTTCGGCAAAGCGCTCGCCAACGTCCTCGGTCTGTGCCAGCACCTGCTTCACTGCCTTCATATAGAGCGCTTGCAGTGTCACCGGTGCGGCAGCCGGCTGCGCCGGCCTGGCGCTGCCTTCGCGCGCGGTCGCGCCCGACAGGTTCAGGCGCGGCGCGCTGGGCAGCCGCGTCACGGCGTGGTCGCCACAGACCGGGCATTGGACGAGGTCACGCGAGATTTGCGACTGCGCATCTTCTTCCGAGGCAAACCAGCCCTCGAAACCGTGGTCATGCGCGCAGCGCAGGTCGAGCACCTTCATGATCTTTCCAGCCCGTCAAAAGCTATATTATCCGCGAATCGAAATTTTGTGAACGGTCGTGCTAAATTTTTTAGAACGACCGTTCGTGAACAACCGCATGGCGCAGAATCCACGCGGCTCACTACTCACTATACGGCGTAATGCGGCAGCGGCTGTTCGCCCGGTTGCCAGGCACCCGAGATCACTTTTTCCAGCCAGAACGCGCCGATGATGGTTTTTACGTCGGTGATGCGGCCGCTGCGGACCCAGTCGATCACCTGCCCCACCGGCGTAATGAAGGTTTCCAGGAATTCGCCGTCGTCAAGCTGCGCCTCGCCGTGCGTCAGGTCGCGCGCCAGGAAGACGTCGATGAACTCGGTGGAATACGAGATGACCGGATGGATGCGCGTCAGGTAGTCCCAGCGCGCCGCGCTGTAGCCGGTCTCCTCCAGCAGCTCGCGTTCGCCGCAGCGCTGCGCGCCCTCTTCCGGATCGAGCTTGCCGGCTGGGAATTCCAGCATCACTTCGCCCACCGGATAGCGGAACTGGCGCTCCATCAACACGGTGCCGTCATTGAACAGCGGGATCATCATCACCGCGCCCGGATGGACCACGTACTCGCGCCCGGTCTGCTTGCCGTCCGGCAGCCTGACGATGTCTTGCTTGAGGGTAAGGAACTTGCCGCGATGGACCGTGGCCGAGGCGACGCACACTTCCTTCAGTGCGTCGTCGTTTCCGGTGGGTTCGGCGGTAGACGGGGTGCCGCGTTGGATCTTGTCGGTCATGGACGCTCCGGATCAGGCAGGGCCCGGCGCCGACAAGACCGGCTTCAGGCCGTGCGGTGTTTGACGAGGTATTGCCAGGTGAAGCCCGGGAAGGCAAACACCAGCATCATGCACGCGGTGATGGCGTAGAACTGCCAGCCCTGCGGGAAGGCATTGCCAAGGCTGGCCTCCACCGCAAAGCCGGCGGCGCCCGCCACCGCGAACCATACGATCAGTTCCAGCAGGCGCAGCCACAGCGGCTTGCGCGCCTGCCGCAGCGGGATCAGCGCGAACAGGCGCTGGTTCACAAACGGCAGGTTCGCACTGATCAGTGCCAGCAGGATGACAAACCAGCCGCTTGCGGATGCGCTCATGGCGTGTGGCGGGTCAGGAACCCAGGGTCGAGCGGATGGCCTGGTAGCACAGGTTCATCAGCGCGGCCGGGAAAATACCCAGCAGGATCACCGCGGCACCGTTCACGCTCAGCATCGAGCGCAGGCCGAAAGTCGCTTCCAGTTGCTCTTCGCCGGCAGGCTGGTCGAAGTACATCAGCTTGACGATGCGCAGGTAGTAGAACGCGCCGATCAGCGAGAACAGCACCGCCACCACGGCCAGCCAGGTCATGCCGGCCTTGATCACCGCATCCAGCACGGCCAGCTTGGCGTAGAAGCCCACGGTCGGCGGAATCCCGGCCAGCGAGAACATCATCACCAGCATCAGGAAGGCAAACCACGGGTTTCGGCGCGACATGCCCTTCAGGTCTTCCAGGGTCTCGGCCTCGAAGCCCTTGCTGGTGCGCAGCAGGATGATGCCGAAGGTGCCCAGCGTGGTCAGCAGGTAGGTCACCGAGTAGAACATCGCCGAGCTGTACGCATCGGCAGCGCCGTCAGCCTTGTTGGCGACCACGCCCGACAGCAGGCCCAGCAGCACGAAGCCCATGTGCGAGATGGTCGAATACGCCAGCATCCGCTTCAGGTTGCTCTGCACGATGGCGGTCAGGTTGCCAATGGCCAGCGAGATGATCGACAGCACCACCAGCATCATCTGCCAGTCGCTGGCCAGGGGCAGCAGGCCTTCCACCAGCACGCGGATGAACAGCGCAAAGGCAGCAACCTTCGGGCCGCCGGCGATCAGCAGCGTCACCGCGGTCGGCGAACCCTGGTAGATGTCCGGGATCCACATGTGGAACGGCGCAGCACCCAGCTTGAACGACAGGCCGGCAACGATAAAGACCACGCCAAAGGCCAGCATGGTGGTGTTGACGCGGCCCGACTCGACCACGCGGAACACTTCGCCCAGGTTCAGCGAACCGGTGGCGCCATACATCATCGAGATGCCGTACAGCAGGAAGCCCGAAGCCAGCGCGCCCAGTACGAAGTACTTCATCGCCGATTCCGAGGTCACGCGCGATTCGCGGCGCAGTGCCACCAGTGCGTACGACGACAGCGACAGCAGTTCCAGGCCCAGGTACAGCGTCAGGAAGTTATTGCCGGTGATCATCACGATCTGGCCGCCCAGCGTGAACAGCGCGAGCTGGTAGAACTCGCCGGCAAACATGTCGCGATCCGCCAGATAGCGGCGCGTGTAGACCAGCGTCACGAACAGGCCGGCAGAGCAGAACGCGGACAGCACGTTTGCCATCGGATCGATCACGACCAGGTTGGCGAACGCGTAGTGCGTCTCGCCGGCGGCGGCATTCAGGCCGAACCAGACGGTCAGCACCAGCGTGGCCAGCAGCGACAGCGGATATGCCACGCTTTGCTTGCCCTTGCCACGTGCAAGGTCGATCCAGTTGACCGCGCCGATGGCGATCGCCAGGAAAATAATCGGCGCCACGGGGGCGAGTGTCGAGGACGTTTGCATGTTGATTTCTCTCCCCGATTACAGCTTGGACTGTGCCGCGTGGGACAGCAGGTTCACCACGGACGCGTGCATCACGTCGGTAAAGGGCTTCGGGTGCAGGCCCATGTACAGCGTCATGATGGCCAGCAGGCCGAGCATGACGAACTCACGCTTGTTCAGGTCGACCAGCTCGCGCACGTGCTGGTGGACGATGTCGCCGAAGATCACGCGCTTGACCATCCACAGCGAGTAGGCGGCGCCGAAGATCAGCGCGGTGGCAGCCAGCAGGCCGATCCAGAAGTCGAACTTGACCGCGCCCAGGATCACCATGAACTCGCCAACGAAACCCGAGGTGGCCGGCAGGCCGCAGTTTGCCATGGCGAAGAACACCGCCAGCGCGGCGAACTTGGGCATGGTGTTGACCACGCCGCCGTAGTCGGCGATCTGGCGCGAGTGCACGCGGTCGTACAGCACGCCGATGCAAAGGAACATCGCGCCGGAGATAAAGCCGTGCGAGATCATCTGCACGATGCCGCCTTCCACGCCGATGTCGCTGAAGATGAAGAAGCCCAGCGTGACGAAGCCCATGTGAGCGATCGACGAGTACGCCACCAGCTTCTTCATGTCGGCCTGCACCAGGGCCACCAGGCCGATGTAGATCACCGCGATCAGCGAGATGGTGATGATGAACGGGGCCAGGTAGTGGCTGGCGTCAGGCGCGATCGGCAGCGAGAACCGCAGGAAACCGTAGGCGCCCAGCTTCAGCATGATGGCGGCCAGCACCACCGAACCGCCGGTCGGCGCTTCCACGTGGGCGTCGGGCAGCCAGGTATGTACCGGCCACATCGGCACCTTGACCGCGAAGGCGACGAAGAAGGCAATGAACAGCGCGATCTGCTCGTTCATCGACAGCTTGGCCTGGTGCCATTGCAGGATGTCGAAGGTACCGGTCTTGTTGTACAGGTACAGCAGCGCGATCAGCGTCAGCAGCGAGCCCGCCAGCGTGTACAGGAAGAACTTGAACGCGGCATAGACGCGGTTCGGGCCGCCCCAGACACCGATGATGATGTACATCGGGATCAGCGTGGCTTCGAAGAACACGTAGAACAGCATGCCGTCCAGCGTGCAGAACACGCCGACCATCAGGCCCGACAGGATCAGGAACGAGGCCATGTATTCGGCCACACGCTCGGTGATCACTTCCCAGGCCGAGATCACCACGATCACCGTGATGAAGGCGGTCAGCACCACGAACCACATCGAGATGCCGTCAACACCCAGCAGGTAGTTGATATTGAAGCGTTCGATCCAGCTCGCCTTTTCGACGAACTGCATGGCCGCGCTGGCGCGGTCGAAGTGGAATACCAGCGGCAGCGTGACGATAAAGCTGGCGATCGAGCCGAACAGAGACATCCACCGCACGAAGCCGGGGCTGCGGTCCGAGCCGAAGGCCAGGATCAGCAGGCCGAAAAAGACAGGCAGCCAGATTGAGAAAGACAGAACCATTTCTATGTTTTCCTTACTTGGTGCCTATCACTTGGTGCCGATCACGCCCGTGACCGTCAGCGTCAGCAGCACCAGCATGCCGACGATCATCGCGAATGCGTAGTGGTAGATATAGCCCGACTGCAGGTAGCGGCTTGCCGAAGCAAACGAAGCCACCAGGCGCGCCGCGCCGTTGACGAACAGGCCGTCGATCAGGCTCTGGTCGCCGCCCTTCCACAGGCCGGTACCGAGCAGGCGTGCGCCGCGGGCGAACACGGCCTGGTTGATGGCGTCCATGTAGTACTTGTTGTCGAGCAGCGTGTACAGGCCCGAGAAGCGGTTCTTGATGGCCTCGGGGATGTCCGGGCGCTTCATGTAGAAGAACCACGACAGCACGACACCGGCGATGGCCAGCCACAGCACGGGCGTGGTCAGCGAGTGCAGCGCCATCGGCACCCAGCCGTGGAAGGCTTCCTTCAGCTCGGCCATGGCGTGGTGGTTCTCGCCGACGAAGATCACGTCCTTGAAGGCGATGCCGTTCTTGAAGAAGTTGCCGAACAGCATCGGCTCGATCGCGATCGCACCGATGATCACCGACGGGATCGCCAGCAGCACCAGCGGCAGGGTCACCACCCACGGCGACTCGTGCGGCTTCTCGCCGGCGGCCAGGCCATGGTGGTGGTCGAGCGTGACTTCCTCGTCCTCGTGGTCGCCCTCATGGTGCTGGTGGGCATGGTTCTGGCCCCACCGCTCCTTGCCGTGGAAGACCATGAAGTACATCCGGAACGAGTAGAACGCGGTGACGAACACGCCGGCCAGCACCGCGTAGTAGGCAAAGCTCGAACCGGCGATATGCGATTCGGCCACAGCCTCGATGATCGAGTCCTTGGAGTAGAAGCCCGCGAAGAACGGTGTGCCGATCAGCGCCAGCGAACCCACCAGCGAGGTGATCCAGGTGATCGGCATGTACTTGCGCAGGCCGCCCATATTGCGGATGTCCTGGTCGTGGTGCATGCCGATGATGACCGAACCGGCGCCCAGGAACAGCAGTGCCTTGAAGAACGCGTGCGTCATCAGGTGGAACACGGCCACCGAGTAGGCCGAAGCGCCCAGCGCCACGGTCATGTAGCCCAGCTGCGACAGGGTCGAGTAAGCGACCACGCGCTTGATGTCGTTCTGGATGATGCCCAGGAAGCCCATGAACAGCGCCGTGATGGCACCGATCACCAGCACGAAGGACAGCGCCGTATCCGACAGCTCGAACAGCGGCGACATGCGCGCCACCATGAAGATGCCGGCGGTCACCATGGTGGCCGCGTGGATCAGTGCCGAGATCGGGGTCGGGCCTTCCATCGAGTCAGGCAGCCAGACGTGCAGCGGGAACTGCGCCGACTTGCCCATCGCGCCGATGAACAGGCAGATGCAGGCCACGGTGATCATCAGCCAGTCGGTGCCCGGGAAGATCACGGTTGCCAGCTGGTCGCGGGCGGCGAACACTTCGGTGTAGTTCATGCTGCCGGCGTAGGCCAGCAGCAGGCCGATGCCCAGGATAAAGCCGAAGTCGCCGACGCGGTTGACCAGGAACGCCTTCAGGTTGGCGAAAATGGCCGTCGGGCGGGTGTACCAGAAGCCGATCAGCAGGTACGACACCAGGCCCACCGCTTCCCAGCCGAAGAACAGCTGCAGGAAGTTGTTGCTCATCACCAGCATCAGCATCGAGAAGGTGAACAGCGAGATGTAGGCGAAGAAGCGGTTGTAGCCGGGGTCCCCGTCCATGTAGCCGACGGTATAGATGTGCACCATCAGCGAGACGAAGGTCACCACCACCATCATCATCGCGGTCAGCGAGTCGACCAGGAAGCCGACCTCCATCTTCAGGCTGCCGATGGCCATCCACTCGTAGACGGTGCCGTTGTAGCCGGCGCCGTTCATCACGTCGAGCAGCACCATCACCGACAGCACGAAGGAAATGGCAACGCCCAGGATCGTGGCGGTATGCGCCACGATCCGGCCGCCGCGCGACTCCGAGGAAAACAGGTCGAAGAACTTGGTACCGAACAGGCCGGCGATAGCGGAGCCGACTAGCGGCGCCAGCGCAATCGCGAGCAGCAGGTTGGGGTTGAGCGTGGTTGCCATAGGACGCTTAGTGGTGTGCGGTCGGTGAGTCTTGGGTATCTGCGTAGTGCGCCACGGATCAGCCCTTGAGGGTATCCATGTCGTCCACGTTGATCGTATCCAGGTTGCGGAACAGCACAACCAGGATGGCGAGACCGATTGCCGACTCGGCGGCGGCCACCGTGAGGATGAAGAAAACGAAAACCTGACCAGCCAGGTCGCCCAGGTAATGCGAGAAGGCGACGAAGTTCATGTTCACCGCAAGCAGCATCAGTTCGATCGCCATCAGCAGCACGATCACGTTCTTGCGGTTCAGGAAGATGCCGACGATGCTGATCGCAAACAGGATCGCACCGAGCACGAGGAAATGAGCGAGAGAGAGCACAGCGATTTCTCCGGGCTTTAGTTCTTATTGGCGGCAGCCGCGGCTTCCGTCTGCTGGGTCTGACCTTCGGACTGCATCGGCACCAGGCGCACGCGGTCGTCGCGGCGGGTGCGCAGCTGCGCCGACACGTCCTGGGCCTTGACGTCCTTGCGGCGGCGCAGGGTCAACGCCACGGCGGCGATGATCGCCACCAGCAGGATGATGCCGGCCACTTCGAAGGCGTAGATATAGTCGGTGTAGATCACCTTGCCGAGCGCGGCGCTGTTCGAGTAGCCCGGCTCCTGCGAACCGTTGGCGACCACCGGCGTGGTGGTGCCGATGAAGTTGCGCACCAGCACGATCGCCATCTCGGCGATGATCAGCGCGCCCACCACCGAGGCCATCGGCACGTAGGTCCAGAAGTCCCGCCGCAGGTGCTCGATGTCGATATCGATCATCATCACCACGAACAGGAACAGCACCATCACCGCGCCGACATAGACCAGCACCAGCAGGATGGCGAGGAATTCCGCCTTGAGCAGCATCCAGATCGCCGCCGCCGTGAAGAACGACAGCACGAGGAACAGTGCGGAATGCACCGGGTTCTTCGCAGTGATGACTTTCAGTGCGGAGAGCACCAGCACCAGCGCAAAGACGTAGAAGATGGTGGTCGTGAGTTCCATGGTCCCTATCGGATCCTCTCTGGGCCGTCCGGCACAAGCCGCCCCTTCGGGTGGCCCGCTCCTGCGGCATCCTTGCATTGGCCCCTTGCATTGCAGGGACCGCATTCAAATTCGGTGGCGGCGGCTGCCAGGTCTGCTGCTTGCGGCAGCCGCGAACCGGTCGTTACTTCTGTCGCTGCTTCTGCTTAGCGATACTTCGCGTCGGCAGCCTTGGCTGCGGCGATCTGCGGCTCGTAGCGGTCGCCCACTGCCAGCAGCATGTCCTTGGTGAAGTACAGGTCGCCGCGCTTCTCGCCGTGGTACTCCAGGATCTGCGTTTCGACGATGGCGTCGACCGGGCAGGCCTCTTCGCAGAAACCGCAGAAGATGCACTTGGTCAGGTCGATGTCATAGCGGGTCGTGCGGCGCGTGCCGTCGGCGCGCGCGTCGGACTCGATCGTGATGGCCAGCGCCGGGCACACCGCCTCGCACAGCTTGCAGGCGATGCAGCGCTCTTCCCCGTTGGGGTAGCGGCGCAGCGCGTGCAGGCCACGGAAGCGCGGCGAGATCGGCGTTTTCTCTTCCGGGAACTGGACGGTGATCTTGCGCGCGAAGAGATAGCGGCCGGTCAGGGCCATGCCCTTGAAGAGTTCCTTCAGGAGCAGGCTGTTGAAGAAGTCCTTGATGGCGAGCAGCATGATGCTTCCTAGTATTTCCACACGGTGCGCGCCCCGGCGCGCACCGTCGTTTGGCCGTTCAGTGCCAGATGTTCCAGGGCGACTTGATCCAGATCGCCACGATGATCAGCCACGCCACCGTCAGGGGGATGAACACCTTCCAGCCCAGGCGCATGATCTGGTCATAGCGGTAGCGCGGGAACGAGGCACGGATCCAGATGAAGACGGACAGCAGCAGGAATACCTTGATCACCAGCCAGAAGAAGCCCGGGATCGCGTTGGTCAGCACACTATCGATCGGGGGCGCCCAGCCGCCCAGGAACATCAGCGCGGTCATCGTCGAGATGATGATCATGTTGATGTACTCGGCCAGGAAGAACAGCGCGAAGCCCATGCCCGAATACTCGATCATGTGGCCGGCCACGATTTCCGACTCGCCTTCCACCACGTCGAACGGGTGGCGGTTGGTTTCGGCCACGCCCGAGATGAAGTAGACGCCGAACATTGGCAGCAGCGGCAGCCAGTTCCACGACAGGATGTTGATGCCCATGTCGGCAAAGTAGCCGGTGTTCTGGCCGTTGACGATGGCCGACAGGTTCAGGCTGCCGGCAACCATCAGCACCGTCACCAGCGCAAAGCCCATGGCGATTTCATACGACACCATCTGGGCCGCGGCACGCATGGCGCCGATGAAGGCGTACTTGGAGTTCGAGGCCCAGCCGGCCAGGATCACGCCGTACACGCCCACCGAGCTGATCGCCATCACGTACAGCAGGCCGGCGTTCACATCCGCCAGCACCACTTCAGCCTGGAACGGAATCACGGCCCAGACCGCCACGGCGGGCATCAGCACCATCAGCGGGGCAATCAGGTACATGCCCCGGCTGACCTGCGTGGGCATCATGACTTCCTTGAGCAGCAGCTTCAGCACGTCGGCAATCGGCTGCAGCAGGCCCAGCGGACCAACGCGGTTCGGGCCGATACGGACATGCATCCAGCCGATCAGCTTGCGCTCCCACAGGATCAGGTAAGCCACGCACAGCAGCAGCGGCACCACGATGATCACGGCGCGAATCAGGATCCACAGCGGCGTCCAGTAGGCACCCAGCAGGCCCTGTCCTTGCGAGGTAATCCAGTCAATCATGTCTTGTTCTCGCTCTTGTTCTTACGCCGTGGCCACGGTGCCGGTGGCCGGCGCCAGGTCAATGGCCTTCTCTACGGTGACCGTGCCGTACATCGCGCCCAGGCTCATGGCCGCCGGCGTCGCCGCCGGCACGCGCACGGTGTTGGCCGGGAGCGTGGCTTCGAGCACGGCCGGCAGCACCACGCTGCCCTGCCCTTGCGTGACCCGCACCGGATCGCCGGACTGGATGCCAAGGCTGGCGAACAGGTCGGCCGGCAGCGCGATCTGCATGGCGCGGCGTGCGGCAGCGCTCAGCTGCAGCGACTCGGCGCGGCGCACGATCGGGTCGGCGTGGTAGATCGGCACATCGGCAATGCGTTCGATGCCGTTGGCGGCAGCGGCGGCCACGCGGATCGGCGCATCGGTGGCGTTGTCCAGCTGCGCGTCGACCGGGGCCGACAGCACTTCGGCACGCACCGATTCGGCGGTTTCGTAGTCGAAGCCGGCCACGTCCAGCAGGTTGCCCAGCACGCGCAGCACCTTCCAGCCCGGACGCGATTCGCCCAGCGCGCGCACCACGCCGTTGAAGCTCTGCGGCTTGCCTTCGCAGTTGACGAAGGTGCCGGCGGTTTCCGTGAACGGCGTCACCGGCAGGATCACGTCGGCGTACTGCATGGCCGCTTCCGAACGGAACGGCGACAGCACCACCACAGTGCCGGCCTGGGCCAGCGCGGCCAGCGCCTTGCGCGGGTCGGCGGCGTCGAACTCGGGTTCGGTGTTCAGCAGGATGTAGGCCTTGCGCGGCGTGTCCAGCATCGCCTGCGCATTGGCGCCGGCCTGCCTGGGCAGCGCGCCGGCGACATAGCCGCCGACGGTGTTGGCGGCTTCGGTCAGGAAGCCCAGCGTCGCGCCGGTTTCGGTGGCGATCCACTGCGCCAGCGCGTGCAGCGCCGAGAACTGCGGATGGCGCACCGCCTCGTTGCCGAGGAACACCGCGCGGCGCTCGCCCGACAGCAGCGCTTCGGCCACCTTGCCAGCGGCCTGGGCGCCGTCGAAACCTTCGGTGCCGGCCGGGGCAGCAACGCCCTTAGCGGCGGCCACGGCACGGGCCACGCCGGCGAGCGCGGCGGTCCAGCCGGACGGCGCCACGTCGATGCGGGCGGCCACGGGCATCAGCAGGTCTTCACCGCCGGCACCCAGCACGGCCACGCGGGCACCCTTCTTGGTGGCCTGGCGCAGGCGCGAGGCCAGCAACGGATGATCCTTGCGCAGCGACGAGCCGATCACCAGCACGCGTTGCAGCGTGGTCACGTCGGCCACCGGCATGCCGAGCCACGGCGTGCCCTTCAGCGGGGCCGAGAAGTCGGACTGGCGCAGGCGGAAGTCGACGTTGTCGCTGCCCAGGCCGCGCACCAGCTTGCCCAGCAGGAACAGCTCTTCCAGCGTGCTGTGCGGGCTGGCCAGCGCAGCGATCTGGTCGGCGCCATGATCGCGCTTGATGCTGGCGAGGCCGTTGGCCACATATTCCAGCGCGGTCTGCCAGTCGGTTTCCATCCATTCGCCGCCCTGCTTCAGCAGCGGGCGGGTCAGGCGGTCGGCGCTGTTCAGGCCTTCATACGAGAAGCGGTCCTTGTCGGAAATCCAGCACTCGTTGATATCTTCGTTTTCCAGCGGCAGCACGCGCATCACGCGCTGGTTCTTGGTCTGCACCACCAGGTTCGCGCCCAGGCCGTCGTGCGGCGAAACCGACTTGCGGCGGGCCAGTTCCCAGGTACGGGCCGAGTAGCGGAACGGCTTGCTGGTGAGCGCGCCGACCGGGCACAGGTCGATCATGTTGCCCGACAGTTCCGAGTCGACGGTCTTGCCGACGAAGGTGGTGATTTCCGAGTGCTCGCCGCGGCCCAGCATGCCCAGCTCCATCACGCCGGCCACTTCCTGGCCGAAACGCACGCAGCGGGTGCAGTGGATGCAGCGGGTCATCTCCTCCATGGAGATCAGCGGGCCCACGTTCTTGTGGAACACCACGCGCTTCTCTTCCTTGTAGCGCGACTCCGAGGCACCGTAGCCCACGGCCAGATCCTGCAGCTGGCATTCGCCGCCCTGATCGCAGATCGGGCAGTCGAGCGGGTGGTTGATCAGCAGGAATTCCATCACGGACTTCTGCGCCTTGACCGCCTTCTCCGAATTGGTGAAGACCTTCATGCCAGGGGTCACCGGCGTGGCGCAGGCGGGCAGCGCCTTGGGCGCTTTCTCGACCTCGACCAGGCACATGCGGCAGTTGGCCGCGATGGACAGTTTGCGGTGGTAGCAAAAGTGCGGGATGTAGGTGCCCAGCTTGCGGGCTGCTTCCATCACCAGGCTGCCTTCAGCAACCTCAACCTTCTTGCCGTCGATCTCTAGTTCAACCATGTTCTGCCACGCTTAGATGTAGGCCGGAACCATGCACTGCTTGTGTTCGACGTGATACTCGAACTCTTTCCAGTAGTGCTTGAGCATGCCGCGGACCGGCATCGCCGCGGCATCACCGAGCGCGCAGATGGTGCGGCCCATGATGTTTTCCGCGACGTTGTTGAGCAGGTCCAGGTCTTCCTGGCGCCCCTCTCCGTGTTCGATGCGATTGACCATGCGGTAGAGCCAGCCGGTGCCTTCGCGGCACGGCGTGCACTGGCCGCACGATTCCTCAAAATAGAAGTACGACAGGCGCAGCAGCGAGCGGACCATGCAGCGCGTCTCGTCCATCACGATCACCGCGCCCGAGCCCAGCATCGAGCCGGCCTTGGCGATCGAGTCGTAGTCCATGTCGGACGCCATCATCAGGTCGCCCGGCACCACCGGCGCGGACGAACCGCCCGGGATCACCGCCTTGATGCGCTTGCCGCCGCGCATGCCGCCGGCCAGTTCCAGCAGCTTGGCGAACGGCGTGCCCAGCGGGATCTCGTAGTTGCCGGGACGCTCGACGTCGCCCGAGATCGAGAAGATCTTGGTGCCGCCGTTGTTCGGCTTGCCCATCTTCAGGTAGTTCTCGGGGCCGACGGCCAGCAGGAACGGCACCGCGGCAAACGTTTCCGTGTTGTTGATGGTGGTCGGCTTGCCGTACAGGCCGAAGCTGGCCGGGAATGGCGGCTTGAAGCGCGGCTGGCCTTTCTTGCCTTCCAGCGACTCGAGCAGCGCGGTTTCCTCGCCACAGATGTAGGCGCCGTAGCCATGGTGCGCGTGCAGCTGGAAATCAAAGCCCGAACCCAGGATGTTGTCACCCAGGAAGCCGGCAGCGCGCGCCTCTTCGAGGGCTTCCTCGAAGATCTTGTACTCGTTCCAGATCTCGCCGTGGATGTAGTTGTAGCCCACGGTGATGCCCATCGCATACGCGCCGATGGCCATGCCTTCGATCAGCGAGTGCGGGTTGTAGCGGATGATGTCGCGGTCCTTGAACGTGCCGGGCTCGCCTTCATCGGTGTTGCAGACCAGGTATTTCTGACCCGGGAAGGTGCGCGGCATGAAGCTCCACTTCAGGCCGGTCGGGAAGCCAGCACCGCCACGGCCGCGCAGGCCGGAGGCCTTGACGTCGGCGATCACCTGCTCCGGCGGGATCTTCTCGGTCAGGATGCGCTTGAGTTGCTGGTAGCCGCCACGCTTGACGTAGTCTTCCAGGTGCCAATTCTTGCCGTCCAGGCCGGCCAGGATCAGCGGCTGGATATGGCGGTCGTGCAGACTGGTCATGTTACTTGCCCCCCTTGGCAGCTTCGGCTTTCAGCTCGTCCACGAGCGCGTCGAGCTTGTCGTCGCTCATGAAGCTGCACATACGGGTGTTGTTGACGATCATCACCGGCGCGTCGCCGCAAGCGCCCATGCACTCGCCCTCTTTCAGGGTGAAGCAGCCGTCAGCGGTGGTCTCGTTGTAGTCGATCCCGAGCTTGCGCTTCAGGTAGTCGCCGGCCCGCTCGCCGCCCGACAGGGCGCACGGCAGGTTGGTGCAGACGGCGAGCTTGAATTTGCCCACCGGCTTGGTGTCATACATGTTGTAGAAGGTCGCCACCTCTTCCACCCACACGGGCGGCATCTCGAGATAGCTGGCGACGAACTGCATGACTTCGGGGGAAACCCAGCCCACCTCGCCCTGCGCCACGGCAAGCGCCGCCATCACGGCCGACTGCTTCTGGTCGGCCGGATACTTCGCGATCGCGCGATCGATTTCCTTGAGAGCTTCTGCTGATAGCATGGTCATTGCAGTAAAACGGCGTCAGGCAGCGCCACTGGGCGTTCCCTTCCGCAGGTTTGCAGCCGTCGCTGCCCGTTCCGCCGGCAGGCCTGAGGCCCTACCGGTCCGCCGCGGGTCCTCCGCCCGCTCCCTTGGGGAGCGCCGCGGAAAGCGCCCGGATCGTCGTCCGGGCCGGCGGTCCGTGATTAGCGGTCGATCTCGCCGAAGACGATGTCTTGGGTGCCGATGATCGTTACCGCGTCAGCAATCATGTGTCCCTTGGCCATTTCGTCGAGCGCGGCCAGGTGAGGGAAACCAGGTGCACGGATCTTCAGGCGGTATGGCTTGTTTGCCCCGTCCGAGATCGCGTAGATGCCAAATTCGCCCTTCGGGTGCTCCACCGCTGCATACGCTTCGCCTTCCGGCACGTGCATGCCTTCGGTGAACAGCTTGAAGTGGTGGATCAGTTCTTCCATGTTGGACTTCATGTCCACGCGCGAGGGCGGCGCCACCTTGTGGTTCTCGGTGATCACCGGGCCCGGGTTGCGACGCAGCCATTCCACGCACTGCTTGATGATGCGGTTGGACTGGCGCATCTCTTCCACGCGCACCAGGTAGCGCGCGTAGCAGTCGCCGCCCACGCCCACCGGGATGTCGAAGTCCAGCTTGTCGTACACCTCGTACGGCTGCTTCTTGCGCAGGTCCCACTCGATGCCGGAGCCGCGCAGCATCGGGCCGGTAAAGCCCATCTGCAGCGCACGTTCCGGACTGACCACGCCGATATCCACCAGGCGCTGCTTCCAGATCCGGTTGTCGGTCAGCAGTGTCTCGTATTCGTCGACGTGCTTCGGGAACCGGTTGGTGAAGTCCTCGATGAAGTCCAGCAGCGAGCCCGAACGCGCCTCGTTCATGGCCTTGATGGCGCGCTCGTTGTGTACCTTGGACGCACGATATTGCGGCATCGTGTCAGGCAGGTCGCGATACACGCCGCCCGGACGATAGTAGGCCGCGTGCATGCGCGCGCCCGACACCGCCTCGTACATGTCGAACATGTCCTCGCGCTCGCGGAAGGCGTACAGGAACACCGCCATCGCGCCCACGTCCAGCGCGTGCGAGCCGATCCACATCAGGTGGTTCAGCAGGCGGGTGATCTCGTCGAACATCACGCGGATGTACTGCGCGCGCACCGGCACTTCCAGGCCCAGCAGGCGCTCGATTGCCATCACGTAGGCGTGCTCGTTGACCATCATCGACACATAGTCGAGGCGGTCCATGTACGGCACGTTCTGGATCCAGGTCTTTTGCTCGGCCAGCTTTTCGGTGGCACGGTGCAGCAGGCCGATATGGGGGTCGGCGCGCTGGATGACTTCGCCGTCCAGCTCCAGCACCAGGCGCAGCACGCCGTGCGCTGCCGGGTGTTGCGGGCCGAAGTTCAGGGTGTAGTTCTTGATGTCTGCCATGGCGCGTTATCAGTGCAAGCCGCCGTAGTTGTCCTCGCGGATCACGCGCGGGGTGATTTCGCGCGGCTCGATCGTGACCGGCTGGTAGATGACCCGCTTCTGCTCCGGGTCGTAGCGCATCTCGACGAAGCCCGAAACCGGGAAATCCTTGCGGAACGGATGGCCGACGAAACCGTAGTCGGTCAGGATGCGGCGCAGGTCCGGATGGCCGTCGAAGACGATGCCGTAGAAATCGAAGGCTTCACGCTCGAACCAGTTGACGCCGTTCCACACGTCGATCACCGACGGCAGCACCGGGAAATCATCGTCCGGGGCGAACACGCGCACGCGCAGGCGCCAGTTGTGGGTAATCGACAGCAGCTGCGAGACCGCGGCAAAGCGCAGGCCGTCCCAGGCACCGTCGCCGTACTCGGAATAGTCCACGCCGCACAGGTCGATCAGCTGCTCGAAGCGCAGCGACGGATCGTCGCGCAGGATGCGGGCAACTTCGAGGTAGTCGTCGGCCTTGACGATCAGCGTCAGTTCGCCGGTCGCCTCGATCAGATTCTGCACGCGCTTGCCGAGAGCTTTCTCGAGCGCGGCCTTCAGGATGTCAAGCTTCGCCATTTCAGCCCTTGCGCGCGATGGTGTTGGTGCGCTTGATCTTGTTCTGCAGCTGGATCACGCCGTAGATCAGCGCTTCGGCCGTCGGCGGGCAGCCCGGCACGTAGATATCCACCGGCACGATGCGGTCGCAGCCACGCACCACCGAGTACGAGTAGTGGTAGTAGCCGCCGCCATTGGCGCACGAGCCCATCGAGATCACCCAGCGCGGTTCCGCCATCTGGTCGTAGACCTTGCGCAGCGCGGGGGCCATCTTGTTGCACAGCGTACCGGCCACGATCATCACGTCCGACTGGCGCGGCGACGGGCGGAAGATCACGCCGAAGCGGTCCATGTCGTAGCGCGCGGCGCCGGCATGCATCATTTCCACGGCACAGCAGGCCAGGCCGAAAGTCATCGGCCACAGCGACCCGGTGCGGGTCCAGTTGATCAGCTTGTCAGCGGTAGTCGTGACGAAGCCTTCATTGAGAACGCCTTCGATTGCCATTTCACATCACTCCCAATCGAGCGCGCCCTTTTTCCAGATGTAGACGAAGCCCACGATGAATTCCAGCAGAAACACGCCCATGGCGATGAAACCCGGCCAGCCGATATCCCGCAGGGCAACACCCCACGGAAACAGGAAGGCGGTTTCGAGGTCGAACAGGATAAACAGGATGGCGATGAGGTAGTAGCGCACATCGAACTTCATGCGCGCGTCCTCGAACGCTTCGAAGCCGCACTCGTACGGCGACAGCTTCGCGGGATCGGGCTTGTTCGGACCGAGGATCCGACCGATCGACATCAGCGCCACGCCAAGCACGACACCGAAGATGATGAAGATGAGAACGGGGAAGTAGGCTTCGAGATTCAAGGTACGGCCAGCCTTATCTGGAATGTTGTCAACAGCACCAGCTGAAGCGGCGTCCTGTTGCCCACCCCAGGCGCTAAGCCATGAGCCTCATGGCGCGCCGCCTTGCGGACTGCCGGAGCCCCACGCTCGGGTGCATTGCCCGGCCAGGGACTCCGATCAAGTTGTTTGGTGCCGACGGCGAGACTCGAACTCGCACAGCTTTCGCCACTACCCCCTCAAGATAGCGTGTCTACCAATTTCACCACGTCGGCTGGGGGAGAAACAATATTGCCTGGCGCCGGGTTTTCAGGCCCTTCAGGTCCGTTGCAGAGGCCTTCGTCTTTGCTCGGAACCCATCGCTGGGGAATCGTTTCAAGCCTTGCATTCTAACCCAGATTTCTTGCTTTGTTCAACGCACAACTGCAAAAAAACTCAGGAATCCGCCGCAAGGCTTACGGATTATTTCGGAACAGCGGGAGCTGCCGGCGCCGATGCATCAGCGGCCGCGGCCGGGGCTGCAGCGGAAGCCGAAGCACCTGCCACTGCGGGCGCCGAAGCCGGCGCCGCACCCATCACGCCCAGCGATGCAGCCGGCTTGTAATTGCCCAGCAGCGTCAGCGCCAGCGTGCAGACGAAGAACAGCGTGGCCAGCACGGCGGTGGTGCGCGACAGGAAGTTTGCCGAGCCGGTGGCACCGAACAGGCTGCCCGAGGCGCCCGAACCGAATGCCGCGCCGACATCGGCGCCCTTGCCATGCTGGATCAACACCAGGCCAATCACGCCCAGCGCCGACAACACCTGCAGCACCACCAACAAAGTCTTGAAGATTGCCATTTGATTTTGAAGCCTTACTGGCTCGTTACTTGCCTGATCGGTCGATCGGAACGGCCGGCATTCAGGCGTTGCCGATCGCGAGAAAATCTTCCGACTTCAGCGAGGCGCCGCCAATCAGGCCCCCGTCGATATCGGTCATGGAAAACAGTTCGGCCGCATTGTCCGGCTTGACGCTGCCACCGTACAGGATGGCCATGCGAGCGGCCAGGCCCGCATCGCGCGCGACAACCTGGCCGCGCAGGAACGCGTGCACCGCCTGCGCCTGCTCACTGGTGGCGGTCTTGCCGGTGCCGATCGCCCAGACCGGCTCATAGGCCAGCACCACGCGGCTCAGCTGCTCCACCGTCAGCGCGTCCAGCACGGCCTGCAGCTGCCTGCCGACCACCGCCTCGGTTTCGCCCGCCTCGCGTTGGGCCAGCGTTTCACCCACGCAGACCACCGGGACGATGCCGAATTCCAGCGCGCGCAGCGCCTTGGCCGCGACAGTCTGGTCGGTTTCGCCATGATAGGTGCGGCGCTCCGAGTGGCCGACCAGCACATACGTGCAGCCAAACTCACCCACCATCGATGCCGCGACTTCGCCGGTGAAGGCGCCGCGCGCCTCTGCCGACACATCTTGTGCACCCCAGGCCACTTGTGAGCCATTCAGCAACGCCTGGCATTGTGCAAGATAGGGGAACGGCGCGCAGACCGCCAGCGTCGCCTTGGCCGCGCCAGCCTTGATGCCCTCCAGCAGCGCCGCGTTTGCAGCCAGGCTGCCATGCATCTTCCAATTGCCGATGACGAGCTTTTGTCTCACGAAGTGCCCCTCCCAAATCAAACCCGCTATTGTAGCTTGTGGCGGGGGCACGGCGCTACCGCCGCCCGATGGCGGGGGCGGCAGCATTGGCCACATGCAACGGTCGATGTGCCTTACCAGGTCAGCACGATCTTGCCGATATGCTCGCTCGACTCCATCAGGCGATGCGCATCGGCCGCCTGCGCGGCCGGGAACACCTGGTGGATCACCGGCTTGATCTTGCCGGCGGCCAGCAGCGGCCACACTTGCTCATGCAGTGCCGCGGCGATCTTGCCCTTGAACGATGCCGGGCGCGGGCGCAGCGTGGAGCCGGTCACGGTGATGCGCCGGCGCAGGATATCGCCCAGCGGGATCTCGGCCTTGGCACCGCCCAGCAGCGCAATGATGACGATGCGGCCATCGTCGGCGATGCACTTCAGCTCGCGCGCCAGGTACGGGCCGGCAACCATGTCGAGGATCACGTCGACACCCTTGCCGCCGGTCAGCGCGGCCACCTCGGCGACGAAGTCCTGCGTCTTGTAGTTGATCGCGCGATCGGCGCCCAGGTCTTCGCAGGCCTTGCATTTCTCATCGGTGCCGGCGGTGACGAACACCTTGTAGCCCAGCGCCTTGGCGATCTGAATCGCGGTCGTGCCGATGCCGCTGGAGCCGCCCTGGATCAGCAGGGTCTCATCCTTGCCGCGCGGGCCCTGGCCCAGGTAGCCGCGGTCGAACACATTGCTCCAGACGGTGAAGAAGGTCTC
This sequence comes from Cupriavidus sp. SK-4, assembly GCF_000611125.1. Lineage (NCBI taxonomy): Bacteria > Pseudomonadati > Pseudomonadota > Betaproteobacteria > Burkholderiales > Burkholderiaceae > Cupriavidus > Cupriavidus sp. SK-4. Next base: position 43,592 of record NZ_JFJW01000068.1, on the reverse strand, counting down.
GGGCAGCGCCGCGGCCTCGATATCGCTCAGGCCTTGCGGCGCGGGCAGGACCTGCGCCAGCGGCGCCGTGCACAGCTGCGCGTAGCCGCCGCCCTGCACCAGCGCGCAGACGCGGTCGCCCACCTTCAGGCCGAAGCGGTTGTCGGCATGCGACAGGTCGCCGCCCACCACCACGCCCGCCACTTCCAGGCCGGGCAGGTCCGAAGCGCCCGGCGGCACCGGGTAGTTGCCGGTGCGCTGGAATACGTCCGGACGGTTGACGCCGGCGGCAGCCACGCGGATCAGGACCTCGCCCGCACCCGCGACCGGGTCGGGACGCTCGGTCAGCTGGAGGACTTCGGGGGCACCGTATTCGCGGATCTCGATGGCTTGCATGCTGCTCTGCTCCTTGTACTTGTCTTGGCGCGGCTCGACGATGGGTCGCGCCAGGTCGGTGTGAGCCTTGGCTCGATAGGGTTGCCGGCAGTGTAAACAAAAAAACGGCTGGACATCGTCCAGCCGTTTTTTCGGCGGCGCCACCTTGCGGCGGCACCCGCGGGCAATCCTGCCCCGCTGACTTTACTGCTGTTCCGAGCCTTCGGCCGGAGCGGCCGGCGCGGCGGCTTCGCCAGCGTTGATCGGGCTGATGCTGCCGCCCTCTTCGGCCAGCGCGGCCTTCAGTGACAGGCGCAGGCGGCCCTTCTCGTCAGCCTGGATCAGCTTGACGCGGACATGCTGGCCTTCCTTCAGCCAGTCCTTGATGTCCTTGACACGCTCGTTGACAATTTCCGAGATGTGCAGCAGACCATCCTTGCCCGGCAGGATGTTGACGATGGCACCGAAGTCCAGCAGCTTCAGCACGGTACCGGCGTAGATCTTGCCCACTTCGGCTTCCGCGGTGATGCCCTCGATGCGGCGCTTGGCTTCGGCCATGCCGTCGGTCGAGGTCGACGCGATCGTGATGGTGCCGTCTTCCTGGATGTCGATGGTGGTGCCGGTTTCCTTGGTCAGCGCCTGGATGGTCGAGCCGCCCTTGCCGATCACTTCGCGGATCTTGTCCGGATGGATCTTCATGGTGATCATGCGCGGAGCGTGCGCCGACAGTTCGGTGCGGGCGTGGCCCATCGCTTCCTGCATCTTGTGCAGGATGTGCAGGCGGCCTTCACGGGCCTGCGCCAGCGCGACCTGCATGATCTCCTTGGTGATGCCCTGGACCTTGATGTCCATCTGCAGCGCGGTGATGCCGTTGTCGGTACCCGCCACCTTGAAGTCCATGTCGCCCAGGTGGTCCTCGTCACCCAGGATGTCGGTCAGCACGGCGAACTTGTTGCCTTCCAGGATCAGGCCCATGGCCACGCCGGCCACGTGCGCCTTGACCGGAACGCCGGCGTCCATCAGCGCCAGGCAGCCGCCGCAGACCGAAGCCATCGACGACGAGCCGTTGGATTCGGTGATTTCCGAAACCAGGCGGATGGTGTAGGCGAATTCATCGTCCTTCGGCAGCACCGGGATCAGTGCGCGCTTGGCCAGGCGGCCGTGGCCGATTTCGCGGCGCTTCGGGCTGCCCACGCGGCCAGTTTCACCGGTGGCGAACGGGGGCATGTTGTAGTGGAGCATGAAGCGGTCGCGGTATTCGCCGGCCAGCGCGTCGATGATCTGCTCGTCGCTCTTGGTGCCGAGCGTGGCCACCACCAGCGCCTGCGTTTCACCACGGGTGAACAGCGCCGAACCGTGCGCGCGCGGCAGCACCGACGAGCGGATCTCGATCGGGCGCACCGTGCGGGTGTCGCGGCCGTCGATACGCGGCTCGCCAGCCAGCACCTGGCCGCGCACGATCTTGGCTTCCAGGTCGAACATGATGTTGCCGACTTCCACCTTGTCGGCTTCCACGCCGGCGGCTGCCAGCGCGGCCGCCACGTTGGCGTTCACTTCCTTCAGCTTCTGGCTGCGGGCCGACTTCTGGCGCAGTTGATAGGCTTCCTGCAGCAGCGGCAGTGCCACTTCGGTGACCTTGGCGATCAGCGGCTCGTTCTTGGCGGCCGGGGCCCAGTCCCACTCGGGCTTGCCAGCTTCGCGCACCAGCTCATGGATGGCGTTGATCGCGATCTGCATTTGCTCGTGGCCATAGACCACGGCGCCCAGCATGACGTCTTCCGACAGCTGGTTGGCTTCCGATTCCACCATCAGCACGGCGCGCTCGGTACCGGCGACCACCAGGTCCAGGTCCGAGGTGGCGAGCTGCGAGCGGGTCGGGTTGAGCAGGTACTGGCCATCCTTGTAGCCCACGCGCGCGGCGCCCACCGGGCCGCTGAACGGGATGCCCGACACGGCCAGCGCGGCCGACGCGCCGATCAGCGCGGGAATGTCAGCGGGCACTTCCGGGTTCAGCGACACCACGTGGATCACCACCTGGACTTCGTTGTAGAAGCCTTCCGGGAACAGCGGGCGCAGCGGACGGTCGATCAGGCGCGAGGTCAGGGTCTCGTTTTCCGACGGACGGCCTTCACGCTTGAAGAAGCCGCCGGGGATCTTGCCGGCCGCGTAGGTCTTCTCGATGTAGTCGACGGTCAGCGGGAAGAAGTCCTGGCCCGGCTTCGGGTTCTTGGCGGCGACCACGGTCGCCAGCACCACGGTGTCTTCCACATCGACCAGCACGGCACCGCCGGCCTGGCGGGCGATTTCGCCGGTTTCCATGCGGACCGTGTGCTGGCCCCACTGGAATTCCTTGACGACCTTGTTGAACATGGACATGTGCATTCCTTGGCTTGCGTGCAGGCCGCGCAATCACGCAATAACACGCGCACGGCCTGCGACGCCTGCGTTCTCAGCCGCAGGCAAACTGCCGGGTTGCCGGTCGCAGTCGCAGGGAAGTGCTATGCCATTCCAGCGCGGCACTGGCGTTGCCGATGCCGCGCTGGAATGACACAAAGCCCTGTTTCCTTGGCCGGTCCGGGGTATTGAAAACAGAAAAAAGAACAACTTACTCCGTTGCGCAGCTTGCTGCAACGGGCGCCCGGGGAATCGGATTGTCCGCCGGGCGGCGTGAAGCGAAAATCACTCCATCAACTGCCTGCATCCCTGGGCAAAGCGGATTCACCCCGCCAGAAATGCAAAATGCCTGCCCCAGCATTGCTGAAGCAGGCATCGAGGCCTCACGCGAAACCGTGCAAACCCTGGAATCGCGCTGCCATCGGGCGCAACCTTACTTGCGCAGGCCCAGCTTTTCGATCAGGGCGCGGTAACGGTCGGCGTCGTTGGACTTGAGGTAGTCCAGCAGGCGGCGACGGCGGCTCACCATGCGCAGCAGACCGCGGCGGCTGTGGTGATCCTTCATGTTGGCCTTGAAGTGCGGGGTCAGTTCGTTGATGCGGGTGGTCAGCAGGGCCACTTGCACTTCGGGGCTGCCAGTGTCGTTGGCGCCACGTGCGAACTGCTTGATGACTTCGGACTTGTTGATATCGGCAACTGCCATGATGATTTCCTTTCACTTGCGAACGCTACAGCGCGGGATGCGCCGCATGCGTCGTGCCATGTTTTGACTGGCTACCGCCGCCACCCGGCCAACGGCCAGGCAACGACAGCCGCGGATTATAGCCGAAAAGCCGCGGCAGGAGTACCGGGCGGCCTGGGCCAGCGCGCTGGCGCTCAGGGGCGCTCCATCCGGCACGTGGTCGGCAGCGTGGTCTGCGCGGCCTTGAGCTTGCGCACGGTACGGAAGCCATAACCCGAGCCCTCGTTGTCGAAGCGCACTGCCCCGCCCTGGCGCTCCATCACCGACACGTACAGCGGCTGCAGCACCTGGTGGTCGTCGGCGCGCACGGTGGCCTCATGGAACTGGTTGACGTAGCGCATGTTCTCCAGCGCGCGCGCCACCTTGACCGCATCGGTGGAACCGGCCTGCTCGATCGCGCGCGCCAGCATTTCCACCAACATCTGCATGCGCAGGTGCACGTAGTCGTCCTTCGGCTCCGGATAACGCGCGCGGAACTGCTGGTAGAAGGCGTCCGATGCCGCGCCGCCCACGTTGGGGTGCCACTCGGCCACCGCCAGCACGCGGCCCACGCCGGCATCGCCCATCGCCGCGGGCGCGCCCAGGCCATTGCCGTAGAAGGTGTAGAACTTGGCCTGCAGGCCGCCTTCGCGCGCGGCCTTGACCATCAGCGTCAGGTCGTTGCCCCAGTTGCCGGTGATGACCGCGTCCGCCCCGCTCGCCTTGATCTTGGCGATATAAGGCGCAAAGTCCTTGATCTTGCCGATCGGGTGGAACTCGTCGCCCACGATCTGGATATCCGGCCGGCGCGCCGCCAGCATCTCGCGCGCCGAGCGCGACACCTGGTGGCCGAAGCTGTAGTCCTGGTCGATCAGGTAGACCTTGCGTACGGCCTGGTCCTGGCGGATGACCTCGGTCAGCGCCTGCATGCGCATGTCCGCGCTGGCGTCGAAGCGGAAATGCCAGAAGCTGCAGTTCTCGTTGGTCAGGCTGGGATCGACCGCCGAGTAGTTCAGGAACAGCACGCGCGCGTCGGGCTGGCGCGCGTTGTGGCGGTTGATGGCCGACACCAGCGCGCCAGCCACGGCCGAGCTGTTGCCCTGCAGGACAAAGGGAATGCGCTTGTCGGTCAGGGCCCGCAACTGGATCAGGCTCTCGTCGACATTGCCCTTGCTGTCGAAGGTGACCAGCTCCATGGGCCGCGCACCCTCTGCGGTCTTCACGCCGCCGCGCGCGTTGATGCGCTCGATCGCCAGGCGCAGGTTGCGCGTCACGGCTTCGCCCGCGTTGGCAAACGGGCCGGACAGCCCGTCGATCATGCCCAGCCGGATTGGCTCCTGTGCCGACGCGCCCGCCGCTGCCGCCAGCAACAACCCGCCCAGCCATCCACGCCACCGTGCCGCAACCTTCATGTTCTCTCCCGGAAAGCGCTGGATAGTACGGCAGCGACCGGTTGCGGGCAAATGCCACCGCCCCCAATCATTGGCCGCCGTTTCCGCGAGGAAACCGCCAGGTTGCGGGAAGATCCACCGAAAAGCAGCGCCCGGCGCACACAAGCACGGAGGCCGCACTACACTTGCGGTATTCACCATCCACGCATCGACCGAGGTTTGCCATGAATTCTGTCATCGCCAACGGCGCGCGCCGGCTCATGCTGGCGCTGGGCGTCGCCATGCTGTCTGCCTGCACCACGCTGATGCCGGTACCGGAAGGCACCAAGCTTGTGGGCCAGCCGCAAGCCGCGGTACAGGCCGCGTTCGGGCCGCCCACCGATGTGTTCCAGCTGCGCGACGGCACCTCGCGCTGGATCTACACCAAGCAGCCGCTGGGCCAGTACGCCTATGGCGCCGACTTCGACCGCAACGGCAACCTGACCCGCTTCAGCAATGTGCTGTCCACGCTGGAACTGTACAAGGCGCAGGTCGGCACCTGGACCAAGCAGGATGTGGCCGAGCATTTCGGCATGACGCGCCTGCCGGTCGACTACTACCCGCTGATGCGGCGCGAGGTCTGGTCCTACCGCTTCCGCCATGAAGACGTGTGGCCGTCGCTGTACCACTTCTATTTCGACGACGCCGGCATCCTGCGCCAGACCCAGATCACGCCCGACCCGATGTACGACCCCGACGAGCGCCGCCGCTGAGCCATGAAAAAAGCCCGCCATTCCCCGGTCGGGAATGGCGGGCCTGGGCCGGACGCTCAGGCCGGGTAAGCCTTCCGCCGTCTACGCAGGGGCCTGGGTCAGATCTGCGGATTGATCTTTTGCACAGCCTTGTCGTGCAGCTTGTTCAGCGCGGCCAGGTAGGCCTTGGCCGAGGCGGCGACGATATCCGGGTCGGTGCCCACGCCGTTGACGATGCGGCCGGCCTTGGACAGGCGCACGGTGACTTCGCCCTGGGCCTCGGTGCCGCCGGTGATGGCGTTCACCGAATAGAGCACCATCTCGGCGCCGCTGGACACGCGTGATTCAATCGCATGCAGGGTGGCGTCGACCGGGCCGTTGCCCTCGCCCTCGCCGCTCTGCTCCTGGCCGTCCATGCTGAACACCACGCGCGCATGCGGGCGCTCGCCGGTCTCGGAGCGCTGCGACAGCGAGATAAAGCGGAAGTGCTCGTTGGCATCGTGCTGGGCTTCGTTCGAGACGATGGCGACGATGTCCTCGTCGAAGATCTCGGCCTTCTGGTCGGCCAGTTCCTTGAAGCGGGTGAAGGCGGCATTGACTTCGGTCTCGCTCTCGAGCTCGATGCCCAGTTCCTGCAGGCGCTGCTTGAAGGCATTGCGGCCCGACAGCTTGCCCAGCACGATCTTGTTGGCGCTCCAGCCCACATCTTCCGCACGCATGATCTCGTAGGTGTCGCGCGCCTTGAGCACGCCATCCTGGTGGATGCCCGACGCATGCGCGAAGGCGTTGGCGCCCACCACGGCCTTGTTCGGCTGCACCACGAAACCGGTGATCTGCGACACCAGCTTCGAGGCCGGCACGATCTGCGTGGTATCCACGCCGACATCCAGGTCGAAATAGTCGCGGCGGGTCTTCACCGCCATCACCACTTCTTCCAGGCTGGTGTTGCCGGCGCGCTCGCCCAGGCCGTTGATGGTGCATTCGATCTGGCGCGCGCCGGCCATCTTGACGGCGGCCAGCGAGTTGGCCACGGCCATGCCCAGGTCGTTATGGCAGTGCACCGACCAGATCGCCTTGTCCGAGTTGGGAATGCGCTCGCGCACCGAGCGGATCAGCGCGGCGTAGCCTTCCGGCACGGCATAGCCCACGGTATCCGGCAGGTTGATGGTGGTCGCGCCCTCGGCGATCACGCCTTCCAGCACGCGGCACAGGAAGTCCATGTCCGAGCGGCTGCCGTCTTCCGGCGAGAACTCGATATCGTCGGTGAACTGGCGCGCAAAGCGCACCGCCAGGCGGGCCTGCTGGTAAACCTCGTCCGGCGTCATGCGCAGCTTCTTCTCCATGTGCAGCGCGGACGTGGCGATGAAGGTGTGGATGCGGAACGAGTTGGCGGGCTTGAGCGCCTCGGCGGCGCGGGCAATGTCCTTGTCGTTGGCACGGGCCAGCGAGCAGATGGTCGAGTCCTTTACCACCTGCGCGATCGAGCGTATCGCCTCGAAGTCGCCGTTGGAGCTCGCCGCGAAACCGGCCTCGATCACATCGACCTTCAGGCGTTCCAGCTGGCGTGCGATGCGGATCTTTTCCTCGCGGGTCATCGAGGCGCCGGGCGACTGCTCGCCGTCACGCAAGGTGGTGTCGAAAATGATGAGTTTGTCAGACATTTTGTGGAGCTCCTGATTGCTTATCGTGTGCTGTCCCCAGCATGCTGCGTCCGGGGCCTACCGCCTGTTCCGCGCTCCACGGCTGTGGAATGCAAAACGCCCCGGCGTGCATGGAGCAGGCCGGGGCGTTGGAAAATTCCTTGCGGATTTCGCGCTAAGGGTAAGTCCGTCCTTAGCGCGCGCGCGTCCCGACCTGATGGCCTAGTAGGCCACCTAGGGTGGTGCGGGCGATTAGGACTTGGCGCGAAATCATGGCACCGACTATAGCCGAGTTGGCGCGCCCATGCAATACAGGGTTTAGCCCATTTTGCCCGGGCGCGCCAGCGGCACGGATCATCCCTTGGGCGGAATGCGCAGCTTCTGGCCCGGGTAGATCTTGTCCGGGTGGCTCAGCATCGGCTTGTTGGCCTCGAAGATCTTGTTGTACTCGGCGCCGTTGCCGTAAGCAGCCTGGGCGACCGCCCACAGCGTGTCGCCCTTGACCACGGTATGCCAGGTCGATTCCGCGGACTCGACGTTGACGGACATCTTGTCCTCGACCTTGTCCACGCCCTCGACATTGCCGGCGCACAGGATGATCTTCTCGCGCGTGGCCTGGTTGGGCGCCACGCCGAACACGGTGACCAGCCCCTGCGAGCCGTCCACCTGCACCATCAGCCCGGTGGCATCCAGGCCCATCTTCCTGATGTAGCCCTCGATCGCATCGCCCGCGGCGCGATTGGCGGCATCGACCTTCTCCGCCGACGCATCCGCCGCGGCGGCCTCTTGCGCGGCCTTGGCCTCGCCCGTGCCGAACAGCTTTTCTCCCGCTTCCTTGATGAAGTCGAACATGCCCATGACATCCTCCTGACGGTGAGTGGAAAACACTGCAGAGTGCCACGCCTTGATGGCCGCGGCATGAAAACAATTGTGAATCCGGAAATGCATGAAGGGCGCCTGAGCGCCCTTCTGCCTGAAACGTCTACGAAGCCTTGCCGCCGTTCTCGCGCTGCTTCTTCTCGATGGCCGGCTTGCCGTGCATCGCCCGCCAGGCCCATAGCACATAGCCCGAGATCGCATAGGCCACGAACAGGCCGAACAGCGCCACCGGCGGATCGGTGGACACCACCACGAACAGCACCAGGACCAGCACCATCATGCCGAACGGCACGCGGTAGCGCACGTCCAGCGCCTTGCCACTGTAGAACGGCGCGTTGGACACCATCGACAGGCCGGCATACAGCGTAATACCGAACGCCACCCACGGCATCCACAGCTCCTTGACCGGCAGCTTGTTGTCGATCACCAGCCAGACGAAGCCTGCGACCAGCGCGGCGGCGGCCGGGCTGGGCAGGCCCTGGAAGAAGCGTTTGTCTACCACGCCGATGTTGGCGTTGAAACGCGCCAGGCGCAGCGCCGCGCAGGTGCAGTAGACAAAGGCTGCTATCCAGCCCCACTTGCCCAGGTCATGCAGGATCCACTCATACATCACCAGCGCCGGCGCAACCCCAAAAGAAGTCATGTCCGACAGCGAATCGTACTGCTCGCCAAACGCACTCTGCGTATTGGTAATACGCGCCACGCGCCCGTCCATGCCGTCCAGCACCATCGCCGCAAAGATGGCGATGGCCGCCGCATCGAAGCGCATGTTCATGGCCTGGACGATGGCGAAGAAGCCCGCGAACAGCGCCGCGGTGGTGAACGCGTTGGGCAGCAGGTAGATGCCGCGCCGGCGCGGACGCTGGTAGACGATGTCGTGGTCGTCGGCGGCTTCGTCGTCGAAGTCGTCTTCGGCACCGCGCAGCTGGTTATGGCGGAACGGCCGCAGGTGGGTCACGTTGCCGCTGCTGCTGCGCTTGTTACGTCGATGGAAGGCAACCATCACAGTCCTCCGGTCAGGCTGTCGCTCACTTCACGTCGAGTTCGGCGAGGATGGTCGACGAGGCCGACACCTTCTCGCCGATGGTCACGCGCGGGCGCGCGTCGAGCGGCAGGTAGACGTCCACGCGCGAGCCGAAGCGGATAAAGCCGTAGCGCTGGCCGCGCGAGAGGTTGTCGCCCACCTTGGTGTAGCACAGGATGCGGCGGGCCACCAGGCCGGCCACCTGCACCAGCGTCACCAGCTGGCCGTCCGCAGCGCGCCGGATCAGCACGGCGTTGCGCTCGTTCTCGACCGAGGCCTTGTCCAGGTCGGCGTTGACGAACTTGCCGGGGAAATATTCGACCTTCTCGACCGCGCCGTCGACCGAGACCCGGTTCGAGTGCACGTTGAAGACGTTCATGAAGACGCTGATCTTCAGCGCCTCGCGGCCGGCGTACGGATCCTGGGTTTTTTCGACCACGACGATGCGGCCGTCGGCGGGGGCCAGCACCGCGTTGGGCTGCGACGGGATCGGGCGCGGCGGATCGCGGAAGAACTGGAGCACGAATACCGTGATGATCCACAACGGCAACGCCAACCAGAAGCCCGCGCTGGCGTGCACCAGCAGCGAGATGACAAAGGCGCCGGCCAGGAACGGCCAGCCTTCACGGGCGATCAGCGGATGAGGATAGTTCATGCAGTACAGGTGTCGGTGGATACAAGACCATGGCAAGGCGGCGCGGCGGCGGCGATAGCCGCCATCGGGCGGCGCCCCGTGGTCGCGGGGCAGGATAATGCACGCCTTGCCCAAAGTCTGACAAGCATAACAAAAAGCCGTTCAGGTCCCGCGACTCCCCTCTGATGATAGAAGGGCGTGGCACGGAACGCTGAACGGCTTCGGCCCGCCGCCGTGCGGCGCGGGCCATCAGACAGCGATGCAGCTTAGTTCTTCGACTGGTCGACCATCTTGTTCTTGGCGATCCACGGCATCATCGCGCGCAGCTTGGCACCCACTTCCTCGATCTGGTGCTCGGCCGTCAGGCGGCGGCGCGAGATCAGCGTCGGGGCGCCGGCTTTGTTCTCCAGCAGGAAGCTCTTGGCGTATTCACCAGTCTGGATGTCGGTCAGGCACTGCTTCATCGCCTTCTTGGTCTCTTCGGTCACCACGCGCGGGCCGGTGACGTATTCACCATATTCCGCGTTGTTGGAGATCGAGTAGTTCATGTTGGCGATGCCGCCTTCGTAGATCAGGTCGACGATCAGCTTCAGTTCGTGCAGGCACTCGAAGTAGGCCATTTCCGGCGCGTAGCCGGCTTCCACCAGGGTCTCGAAGCCGGCCTTGATCAGCTCGACGGTACCGCCGCACAGCACGGCCTGCTCGCCGAACAGGTCGGTTTCGGTTTCTTCGCGGAAGTTGGTCTCGATGATGCCGGCACGGCCGCCGCCGTTGGCGGTGGCGTACGACAGCGCGATGTCACGGGCGGCGCCGGACTTGTTCTGGTGCACGGCGATCAGGTGCGGCACGCCGCCGCCTTGGGCGTAGGTGGCGCGCACGGTGTGGCCCGGGGCCTTCGGCGCGATCATGATCACGTCCAGGTCGGCGCGCGGGATCACGGCACCGTAGTGCACGTTGAAGCCGTGGGCGAAGGCCAGCGCTGCGCCTTCCTTGATGTTGGCGTGCACTTCGTTGTTGTACACGTCGGCGATCTGCTCGTCCGGCAGCAGGATCATGACCACGTCGGCACCCTTGACGGCCTCGGCCACTTCCTTCACTTGCAGGCCGGCGTTGACGGCCTTGTTCCACGACGCGCCGCTCTTGCGCAGGCCGACCGTCACATTGACGCCCGAATCCTTCAGGTTCAGCGCGTGGGCATGGCCCTGCGAGCCATAGCCGATGATGGTGACGTTCTTGCCCTTGATCAGGGAGAGGTCGGCGTCCTTGTCGTAAAACACTTTCATGATGATTCCTTCAATCTCTGTCTTTTGTATGAGGGGGGCGGCATCCTCGGACGCATCGTGTGCGTCCGGATCGCGCCGCCCCGGGGATACTGCGTGAAGCCGTGTGGGTGAGCCGGGGCCCGGTCAGACCTTCAGGATGCGCTCGCCGCGGCCGATGCCCGAGCCGCCAGTACGGACGGTCTCCAGGATGGCGGTGCGGTCGATGGCGTCCAGGAACGCATCGAGCTTGACGCCGTTGCCGGTCAGCTCGATGGTGTAGGTCTTCTCGGTGACATCGATGATGCGGCCGCGGAAGATGTCGGCGGTGCGCTTCATTTCCTCGCGCTCCTTGCCCACCGCGCGCACCTTGACGAGCATCAGCTCGCGTTCGATGTGCGCGCCTTCGGTCAGGTCGACCACCTTGACCACTTCCACCAGGCGGTTCAGGTGCTTGGTGATCTGTTCGATCACGTCATCCGAGCCGGAGGTGACAATGGTCATGCGCGACAGCGAGGCATCCTCGGTGGGTGCCACGGTCAGCGTCTCGATGTTATAGCCGCGGGCCGAGAACAGGCCCACCACGCGCGACAGCGCGCCCGGTTCGTTTTCCAGCAGGACCGAAATGATGTGACGCATTACAGGTCCTCCGCGCCGAGCAGCATTTCGGAAATGCCCTTGCCCGCCTGGACCATCGGCCAGACGTTTTCGGTGGGATCGGTCTGGAAGTCCAGGAACACGGTACGGTCCTTCAGGCGGAACGCCTCGCGCAGCGCCGGCTCGACGTCAGCCGTCTTCTCGACGCGCATGCCGACGTGCCCGTAGGCCTCGGCCAGCTTGACGAAATCGGGCAGCGCGTCCATGTAGGAGTGCGAGTAGCGGTTGTCGTACTCGATCTCCTGCCACTGGCGCACCATGCCCAGGTAGCCATTGTTGAGCGAGCAGATCTTCACCGGGGTGTCGTACTGCAGGCAGGTCGACAGTTCCTGGATGCACATCTGGATCGAGCCTTCACCGGTGATGGTGACGACTTCCTTCTCCGGGAACGCCTTCTTGATGCCCATCGCGTACGGCAGGCCCACGCCCATCGTGCCCAGGCCGCCGGAGTTGATCCAGCGGCGCGGCTCGTCGAACTTGTAGAACTGCGCGGCCCACATCTGGTGCTGGCCGACGTCGGAGCAGATGAAGGCGTCGCCCTTGGTCAGCTCCCAGATCTTTTCCACCACATATTGCGGCTTGATGATCTCGGAGCTGCGGTCGTACTTCAGGCAGTCCACCGAACGCCATTGCTCGATCTGCTCCCACCATTTGGCGAGCGCCTCGCGCTTGGGCTTGATGTCGCTGGCCTTGATCTGGGCGATCAGTTCCTGCAGCACGTCCTTGACGTTGCCGACGATGGGGATGTCGACCTTGACGCGCTTGGAGATCGACGACGGGTCGATGTCGATATGGATGATCTTGCGCGCCTGCGAGGTGAAGTGCGCCGGGTTGCCGATCACGCGGTCGTCGAAGCGGGCACCGATAGCGATCAGCACGTCGCAGTTCTGCATGGCCATGTTGGCTTCATACGTGCCGTGCATGCCAAGCATGCCGACGAACTGCTTGTGGGTGCCGGGGAACGCGCCCAGGCCCATCAGCGTGTTGGTCACCGGGTGGCCGGTCAGGGCCGCCAGCTGGCGCAGCTCGTCGCTGGCATTGGCAAGCACCACGCCGCCGCCGGTGTAGATATACGGACGCTCGGCGCCTTGCAGCAGCGCCACGGCCTTGCGGATCTGGCCCGAGTGTCCCTTGTTCACCGGGTTGTACGAGCGCATGTCGATCGACTTGGGGTACTCGTACTTGCAGGCATTGCGCGAGACATCCTTGGGGATGTCCACCACCACCGGGCCCGGACGGCCGGTCGCGGCAATGAAGAACGCCTTCTTGATGGTCGAGGCGAGATCACGCACGTCCTTCACCAGGAAGTTGTGCTTGACGATCGGGCGGGTAATGCCGACGGTGTCGCACTCCTGGAAGGCGTCCTGGCCAATGGCGTGGGTCGGCACGTTGCCGGTGATCACCACCATCGGGATCGAGTCGAGGTACGCAGTGGCAATGCCGGTGACGGCATTGGTCACGCCGGGACCGGAGGTCACCAGTGCCACGCCCACCTTGCCGGTTGCCCGTGCATAGCCATCTGCGGCATGGACCGCGGCCTGCTCGTGGCGCACCAGGATGTGCTCGAACTTGGTTTGCTTGTGGAGCTCGTCGTAGATATACAGCACTGCGCCGCCGGGGTAGCCCCAGACGTACTCGACGCCTTCTTCGGCAAGTGCGTGAACGAGAATTTCCGCCCCGATCATTTCGGGTGCGGCAGATGAATTGCTGTCTGCGTGGGAGAATTCCGCGCTGGGCATGTTCATTTCAGTCCTTTGCAATTTTCGGCAAAAAATTGTTTGGATGCTCTCTGCCGGGCTTGTGGCTCGGGTTCAAGCGTTGCGCGTCTGCATGGAAGACCGCCTCATAAGCGGCCGGATGAGACAACCACTGATGTCGTGTGAACCGGCAATGATACTGCAATGCACCAGCGCGGTCTACGGTTGTTTTTGGCCTGCGCATGAGGGATTTTCCCGAGTGCGGCGGATCATTTGCGCGCCGCAATGTATTTCCAGCAATACAAAGTGGTACAGGGGGTCGTTTTTTTGCTAGCATCGCAGCACCTTGAATGTGCCACGGGCCGTACGCAGCACATTCACCAGAACCGGGCATTTGTCCCGCAGCAACGAGCCGCAACCGCCTGAATGGCCACCGACCAGGAACTGTCCGATTTTCTTGCCAGCGTCGAGCGCCGCGCCTTCAAGCAGGCCGTATTTGCGGTCCGCGACGACGACGCCGCGCTGGATATTGTCCAGGACGCCATGATCAAGCTGGCCGAGAAGTACGGCGACAAGGGCGCCGCCGAGCTGGCGCCGCTGTTCCAGCGCATCCTGCAGAACACCATCCACGACTGGTTCCGCCGCCAGAAGGTGCGCAACACCTGGGTCTCGCTGTTTTCCAGCCTGCGCGACGACCGCGACGGCGACGACAATGACCTGCTGGAGACGCTGGAGGCACAGGCCGGCTCTGAATCGGCCGAAAGCAGCGCCGACAAGGTCGAGCGCGCCCAGGTCATGCACATCATCGAGCAGGAAATCCAGCGCCTGCCGACGCGTCAACGCGAGGCGTTCCTGATGCGTTACTGGGAAGATATGGACGTCGCCGAAACCGCCGCCGTAATGGGGTGCTCCGAAGGCAGCGTCAAGACGCACTGTTCCCGTGCCACGCATACACTTGCGCAGGCCCTGCGCGCACGGGGGGTCCGACTATGAGCAGAAACGACAAAGAAATCCGCGAACGCCGGTTTGCGCAAGAGATTCGGGCGACACTTGATGCCGGCACCGACGACCTGCCGGCCGACATCACCGAACGGCTCGCCGCTGCGCGCCGGATGGCGGTCGCCCGCAAGAAGGCCGAGGCGCCCGTGCTGGTCCCGCAACTGGCCATGCCTGGCATGCACGCCCCGCTGTTTGATGAAGACAGCTCGCCGCTGCACCGCGCCGGCGCCTGGCTGCGCCGCCTTGGCCTGATCTGGACGCTGGTGGCGCTGGCCGCCGGCCTGATGGGCATCTATCACTGGCAGGAGCAGAAGCGCATCGAGGAACTGGCCGATATCGACGCCGCCATGCTGCTCGACGACCTGCCGCCCACGGCCTACGCCGACGAGGGCTTCCACGTGTTCCTGAAGCGCGAGCAATAGCATGGCGCGCGCAATGTTCCACCCCGACGCCTTGCGCCGCCGGCTGGCCGCGCTGCTGGCCGGCGCCGGCGCAGCCGCCTGCTGGGGCCTGCTGCCGCCCCCTGCGCATGCGCAGGGGGCTTCGGCGGTGACGGCGCCTGCGGCCGCGCAGGCAACCAATGCCCGGCCGGCCTGGGCCGACCTGAGCCCGGTCAACCAGCGCATCCTGGCCCCGCTGCAGCCGCTGTGGGACAGCCTGCCGGAACTGAACCGCCACAAATGGCTGCGCATCGCCGAGCGCTACCCCAAGTTCTCGCCGGCCGAGCAGGCCCGGCTGCAGGCGCGCATGGCGGAATGGGTCAAGATGACCCCGCAGCAACGCCGGCTGGCGCGCGAGAACTACCAGATCACCCGCTCGCTGCCTGCCGAGAAAAAGGCCGAGGCCTGGGACAAGTACCAGCAGCTGCCTGAAGAGCAGAAAAAGAAGCTGGCCGCCACCGACCACGTGCCGCGCCGCCCCGGCGCTGTCAGCGCGCTGCCCAGCGGCAAGCGCCTGCCCAGCGACACCAGCCGCCAGCTCCACCGCGAGCCGAAAACGGCCAGCGCCGCAGCGGGCCACAGTGGCCACGCTGCCGGCAAGCCCGCCAGCGAAGCGCAGGCGCAGCCTGCCTCCGCGCCCGCTGCCGTGACCGCCGCCTCGGCGCCGGCCGCCTCGGCACCGGCAGCGCTCGCCGCGCCGGCATCCGCAGCCG
>NZ_JFJW01000068.1:26756-28008 GCF_000611125.1 Cupriavidus sp. SK-4 | reverse complement strand
CTTCTGACGCCACCGCGCGCCAGTAATCCCCAAGTCATTTGGCATAATGGCCGTCTCACGCCGGCCAGCGAAGCAAGGCCGGCCCCGACTGACCCGCGCCGGCACCGCCATGCCCCCGTGCGCCAGCCCAGCTTTCTTCGCCTTCCATGCCCGCTGCCACCCTCGATCCCAAGCCCGCCGCAGCCGCCCGCCCCGCCGCCCCGCCCTTGCGCCGCCGCATCGCCTGCATGCTCTATGAGGGCGTGCTGCTGTTCGGCGTGCTGAGCGCCTCGACCGCTGTCTACCTGCTGGCGCGGCCGCTGCTGCAGAAGCTTGGCGTGGACGGGCCGCTCGTGATCCAGGTCTGGAGCTTCCTGGTGATGGGCCTGTATTTCACCTGGTTCTGGCAACGCAACGGCCAGACCCTGGCCATGCAGACCTGGCGCATGCGCGTCGAGAACGCCGCCGGCGTGCCGCCGCGCTGGCCGCAGGCGGCGCTGCGCTACGTGCTGGCATGGCTGTGGTTGCCGCCATCGGCGGCGGTCGGCCATATGCTGGGGCTGGTCAAGGGGCCGTTCGTAGGGGTGCTGTGCGCCGGCCTGCTGATCTGGGTTCTGCTGGCGTGGCTGGATCCGCGCCGCCAGTTCCTGCACGACCGCCTGGCCGGCACGCGGCTGACCGACCTGCGCCCGCCCAAGCCATGAGCCTGTCGGCTGCCGGCATCCGCCGCCTTGCGGTGACCTTGCAGGCGGCCGCGGCGCTGGGCATCGCCGCCGGGCTGGTGCAACTGGGCGGCTGGCCATGGCCCGGTGCGGTCGCCGCGGGCGTGGCGACCATCCTCGGCAGCTTCGCCAGCGGCATTGCCTTCGCTTTCGCCCTGAGCGGACGCGGCCTGTGGGTCGGGCGCGGCAATCATCCGCCCGCACCACCGGTTGAACTCGCCGCCACGCGCCGGCCGCTGCGCCTGCCCGAGGCGTTGCGCTGCTTTGCGGCCGAGTGCGTGGCCGTGCTGCGCATGTTCGACTGGCTGCAGCCATTCCGCGCGCACGCGCCCTTTGCCGCACCGATTGACGCCCTGCCCGGCCGCGACGCCCCGCCGGTGCTGCTGGTGCACGGCTACGCCTGCGGGCAGGCCATCTGGCTCGACATGCAGCCAGCGCTGGCCGCGGCCGGCTACCGCTGCGAGGGGATCGAGCTCAAGCCGGTGTTCGGCGACATCGACGACTACGCACGCGCGCTGCTGGCCGCCATGCGGCGCATCACAGCCGAGGCC
>NZ_JFJW01000068.1:14589-26750 GCF_000611125.1 Cupriavidus sp. SK-4 | reverse complement strand
GGGCGGGGCCCCCGCCGCTGCTGGTCTGCCACAGCATGGGCGGGCTGGCCGCGCGCGCCGCGCTGCAGCTGGCGGGCGACGAAGACGTCTGCGCCGGCGTGGTGACGCTGGGCAGCCCCCACCACGGCAGCGCGCTGGCGCGCTTTGGCGGCGGCGCCAATGCGCGCCAGATGCGTTGCGGCAGCCCCTGGCTGCGCGCGCTTGCCGCCGCTGAAAGCCCGCGCCGCCGCGCGCGCATGATCTCGATCTTCAGCTGGCATGACTCGATCGCCGGGCCGCCCTGCACCGGCTGGCTCGACGGCGCCGGGCATATTGCGCTGGCCGGCATCGGCCATGTCACGCTGCTGCGCCATCCCGCCGCCGTGCGTGCGGTACTCGACGCCCTCGCAGAGCTGTCCGCCCGCGGGCACTGACACCTGCACCAGCCCGGGCTGTTCCACTTCCGCCACGATTCACATGTCAGTCATGTTTCCGTCACGGCACCGTCATCGCGGGCTGGCTGAATGCAGCCATCGCCGCAACCGGGACTGCCATAGTGCAAGCAATCCGATCTGCCCGCGGGTATTTGTCGAAGACCGCGCAACTGACGCAATGGCTGCGCCGCAGCCCTGAGAGCGACAGCACCGCGCCGCTGACCGCCTTCATGGCGCCGGCCCTGGATGCCGCGCTGGCGCCCCAGCGCGAACAGCAGCAGACCTACCCGGCCGAGCCGCACCCGATCCAGCGCTACCGCGCCATCTGGCTGTCGGACATCCACCTGGGCACGCCCGGCTGCCAGGCCAACTACCTGCTGGACTTCCTCAAGCACAACGAGTCCGACCAGCTCTACCTGGTCGGCGACATCATCGACGGCTGGCAGCTGCGCCGCGGCTGGTACTGGCCGCAAAGCCACAACGACGTGGTGCAGAAGCTGCTGCGCAAGGCGCGCAAGGGCACTGAAGTGATCTACGTGCCCGGCAACCACGACGAGGCCGCGCGCCAGTTCGACGGCGTGGCCTTCGGCGACATCACCGTGCGCGAAGAGGCGGTGCACGTCACCGCCACCGGGCGCCGGCTGTGGGTGGTGCACGGCGACCTGTTCGACGGCGTGGTGCAGCATGCGCGCTGGCTGGCCTACCTGGGCGATTCGCTGTACACGGTGATACTGGCGCTGAACCGCCACTTCAACCGGCTGCGCGCGCGCCTGGGCTTCCCGTACTGGTCGCTGTCGCAGTTCCTCAAGCACCAGGTCAAGAACGCGGTCAACTACATCGGCGCCTTCGAGAGCGCGATGGTCGATGAAGCGCGCCGCCGCGGCTGCGACGGCGTGGTCTGCGGCCATATACACAAGGCCGAGATCCGCGAGGTCAACGGCCAGCTCTACTGCAACGACGGCGACTGGGTCGAAAGCCTGTCGGCACTGGTCGAGACCATGGAAGGCGAGCTCAAGATCGTCTACTGGACCACGCTGCTGGACGCGCCGGCCCCGGCCACGCGCCGCCGTCGCCGCGCCGCCGTGGCGGGCTGATCCCCGCCTGCCACCCATTGCCCCATCCGCATTGCCCTTCCACCGCGCCCGAGGAGGCTGCATGAAGATCCTGATCGTCACCGATGCCTGGGAACCGCAGGTCAACGGCGTGGTGCGCACGCTCAAGTCCACGCGCCGCGAACTGGAAGCCATGGGCCACACGGTCGACATGATCACGCCGCTGGAATTCCGCACCGTGCCGTGCCCGACCTACCCCGAGATCCGCCTGTCGCTGTTCCCGGCGGTGCGCGTGCAGCGCCGCATCGAAGCCTTCGCGCCGGACGCCCTGCATATCGCCACCGAAGGGCCGCTGGGCCTGGCCGCGCGGCGCCACGCGATCCGCCGCCGGCTGCCCTTCACCACCGCCTACCACACGCGCTTTCCGGAATACGTGCAGGCACGCTTCGGCATCCCGCTGGCATGGACGTACCGCTTCCTGCGCTGGTTCCACGGCCCGGCCCAGGCGGTGATGGCGCCCACCCCGGTGGTGCTGGACGACCTGCGGCGCTATGGCATCACCAACGCCGTGCTGTGGACGCGCGGCGTGGACCTGGACGTGTTCACGCTGCAGCGCCCCAATGTGCTCAACACCGCCCACCCGATCTTCCTGTACGTGGGCCGCATGGCGGTGGAAAAGAACGTCGAGGCCTTCCTGGCGCTGGACCTGCCCGGCTCCAAGTGGGTGGTCGGCGACGGCCCGGCGCTGCCGGCGCTGCGCGCGCGCTATCCGGGCGCCAACTACCTGGGCGTGCTGAGCCAGCCCGAGCTGGCCCGGGTGTATGCTTCGGCTGATGTGTTCGTGTTCCCGAGCCGCACCGACACCTTCGGGCTGGTGCTGCTGGAAGCGCTGGCCAGCGGGCTGCCCGTGGCCGCCTATCCGGTCACCGGCCCGATCGATGTGCTGGGCGACAGCCCCGCCGGCGTGATGCACGAAGACCTGCGTGAAGCCTGCCTGGAAGCGCTGCGCATCGACCGCGCCACCGCCCGCGCCCACGCCGAGCGGTTCTCCTGGCGCGCCGCCTCCGAGCAGTTCCTGGCCCACCTTCGGCCGTTCGCTGCCGGCAAGCCAGGCCGCGACAGCGCAGCGGCCCAACCCGCCCCGCAAAACCATGTCCAAACCCCATCCGGAACTGCCGTCCGACCCGCCTCTGCAGAGGCCGCCGCAGGCAGTCCAGAGCGCTGACTATTCGATCGAGCAGAACCCCCACAAGGGCAACCGCGGCCTGACGCGCGCCTGGCATGCGGCCATCAATTCGCTGTCGGGGCTGCGCTATGCGGTGCTCGAGGAAAGCGCGTTCCGCCAGGAACTGACGCTGGTGGTGATCCTGGCGCCGTGGGCGTTCCTGCTGCCGGTGGACGTGGTCGAGCGCATCCTGCTGCTGGGCACGCTGCTGGTGGTGCTGATCGTTGAGTTGCTCAATTCCAGCGTCGAGGCGGCGATCGACCGCATTTCGCTGGAGCGGCACAGCCTGTCCAAGCGTGCCAAGGATTTCGGCAGCGCCGCGGTAATGCTGGCGCTGGTGCTGTGCGGCGGCACCTGGGTCGCCATCGCCGGGCCGCACGTGGTGCGCTGGGTGCGGGCGCTGGCGGGCTGATCCGTCACTCGCCGGGGATGCCGGATGGGGTGGCCGGGCCGATTGCTTATAATCGCTACCCTGCCCCCCGACTTACTGATCGCACCGATCGCCCGGACGCCCATGGAACCGAAACCGCAAACCGGCCCCCGCCGCACCAGGGACCGCATCCTCGACGTCTCGCTGCGCCTGTTCAACGAAGTCGGCGAACCCAACGTCACCACCACGACGATTGCGGAAGCCATGGAGATCAGCCCCGGCAATCTCTACTACCACTTCCGCAACAAGGACGACATCATCAACTCCATCTTCGTGCGCTTCGAGCAGGAGATGGAACGGCGCCTGAAGATGCCGGACGACCACAAGGCCACGCTGGACGAAAGCTGGGGCTACCTGCAGTACATGTCCGAGTTCCTGTGGAACTACCGCTTCCTGTACCGCGACATCAACGACCTGCTGGCGCGCAACCGGATGCTGGAGACCAACTTCAAGCGCATCGTCGAGCAGAAGAAGCGCTTTGCGCACGAGATCTGCCGGCAGTTCATCGAAGACGGCGAAATGGAAGCCACGCCCGATCAGGTCGAGACCATCTGCACCAACATGGTGGTGATCGCCACCTACTGGCTGTCGTTCCAGTTCGTGCAGCATCCGCGCCAGTACAACGACCCCGAGCAGATCCGCGGCTACCTGCACGGATCAAGCTACCACATCTTCTCGATCCTGGCGCCCTACCTGCGCGGCCGGGCCCGGGATGCATTCGACCAGCTGGCGCGCGACTACGCGGCAGCCAAGGCCGCAGCCGACGCGGCAAAGGAAGCAAAGTGAAATCGGTCTGCGTGTATTGCGGCTCCAGCCCCGGCAACCGTCCTGAATACGCCGAAGGCGCGCGCCTGCTCGGCCGCACCCTGGCCGAAAGCGGCCTGGCGCTGGTGTACGGCGGCGGCAAGGTGGGCCTGATGGGCATCGTCGCCGACGCCGTGATGGAACATGGCGGCAGCGCCATCGGCATCATCCCCGACGCGCTGATGCAGAAGGAAGTCGGCCACCAAGGGCTGACCGAGCTGCACGTGGTGCGCAACATGCACGAGCGCAAGCAGATGATGGCGGACCGTGCCGACGCCTTCATCGCCATGCCGGGCGGCGTGGGCACCTTCGAAGAGCTGTTCGAAACCTTCACCTGGCTGCAACTGGGCTACCACGACAAGCCGGTTGGCCTGCTGAATGTCAACGGGTTCTACGACGGCCTGCTGGGCTTCCTTGCGCACGCGGTGCAGGAAGGCTTCATGAAGCAGGTGCATGCCGACCTGCTGCATGTGGCAGACACGCCCACCGGCCTGCTGGGCCAGCTGGCGGCCGCGCCGCGCGTGCGCGTCGACAAGTGGCAACAGGCGCGCGACAAGACCTGAGCGCGCCCCTGCTGCCGGCCTGGTTCAGAACGACGAGCCCGGCTGCCGCAGGAACGCCAGTTCCTGCTCGGTGCTCTGCCTGCCCAGCACCGCATTGCGGTGCGGGAAGCGGCCGAAGCGCGCGATGATCGCGCGGTGCTTCTCGGCCCACTCCACCACATCCACCACCCCGCCGCTGGCCTCGCGCAGCTGCGTCATCAGGCGCACCGCCTCGTCCTGGTCCTCCAGCGCCTCCGAATGTTCGAACGGCATGTAGCAGAACATGCGGTGGTGGTCCGTGGGCAGCTTGCGGTCCATGCCGGTGGCGACGATACGCCTGGCCAACGCCAGGGCCAGCGCATCGCTGCCAAAGCTGCGTGGCTCGTTGCGGAACATGTTGCGCGGGAACTGGTCCAGCAGCACCACGCGCGCGCAGGCGCCTTCGGGCGTGACCGACCAGTCGTCCGGTGCCCCGTCGCAGGCGACCTGCCAGTCGGACAGGAAGTTCGTGCGGATCTGCGCATCGAAGGCGTCCGACTTGGTGAACCATTGCGGGCGCTCGGTATTCCAGGCGGCAGAACCGGGCCGGCCGAACCAGAAATCGAGCAAACGCAGGGCGTCTTCAGGCAGTTGGTCTGTCATGAACTTGGGAACCCTTTCGGTGGAAAGAAGCGAGCGGCGGCGCCTCAGCGCGCCACGTTGCGCATCCAGTCGGCGGTCTGGAAGAAGGCCTGCATCAGGCGCAGCTGCAGGTCTTCGGACAGGCCGATGTCCTGCATTGCCAGCGCCATGCAGCGCATCCACTGGTCGCGCTCGCTCATGCCGATCTCGAACGGCATATGGCGCGCGCGCAGGCGCGGATGGCCGAAGCGCTCGATAAAGTGGTTGGGGCCGCCCAGCCAGCCGCACAGGAACCAGAACAGCTTGTCGCGCGAGCCATCCAGCGAGGGCGGATGCAGCGCGCGCAGCCCGGCGAACTGGGTCTCAAGGTCCATCAGGTCGTAGAAGCGGTCGACCAGTTCGCGCACGCGCGCCTCGCCGCCCACCAGTTCAAATGCGGTCACCTCGGCCGTGCCGGGCTTGTCGTTGGATTCAGTACTCATCACACACTCGTTCTACGCAAGCTGCCTCAGGCATCACGCAAGGTCGCCAGCGCAGGCTGGCGCAGCACTTCGCGCAGGCCCAGCCAGCCGCCGGCAAAAGCGCACAGCATGCCAGAAACCACGCCTACCGGCACGATCCAGGCATTGAAGCGGTACGGGAAATCGAACACGAACTGCGACAGGCCCCAGCCCACCGCGATCGCGCCCAGGCTGGCCAGGAATCCGGCCAGGCCGCCCACCACCAGGAATTCGGCGTACTGGGTCTGGCGCACCAGCGCGGCCGAGGCGCCCAGCGCCTTGAGCAGGCCCGCGTCGCGCATGCGCTCGTCGCGCGCGCCGGACAGCGCCGCGTACAGCACGGTCACGCCGGCGGCCAGCGTGAACACAAAGAGGAACTCTACCGCCGCGATCACCTGGTCCAGGATGTCCTGGATCTGGCGCAGGATCAGGTCGGTATTGACCACGGTGATGTTGGGGAAGGCCGCGATCAGCCGGTTGCCCAGCGCCGTGCTGGCGGGCGGCAGGTGGAACGACGTGATGTAGGTCTCGGGCAGCCCCTGCATCGCCTGCGGCGGCAGGATCACGAAGAAATTGACGCGCATCGAGCCCCAGTCGAGCTTGCGCAGCGAGGTCACGCGGGCCTGCACCGCCTGGCCGGCCACGTCAAAGTGCAGCGTGTCGCCCAGCCGGATGCCCAGCGTCTTGGCGATGCCCTCTTCCACCGAGGCGCCGGCGTCCGAGCCGTTGGACCAGCGCCCGGCAATCACGCGGTTGCCCTCGGGCAGCGCATCGGTATAGGACAGGTTGAATTCGCGCTCGACCAGGTTGCGCGCGCGCCCGTCCTCGAAGCTGTCGCCGCGGATGGCGCGCTCGCCGATATGGGTCAGGCGCCCACGCACCATCGGGTAGAGCAGGTCGTTGATGCCGGCGCCGGCCAGCATCTGGCGCAGCGGTTCGCGCTGGTCCGGCTGGATATTGATGATGAAGCGGTTGGGCGCGTCGGCCGGCGTGGCCTGGCGCCACGAATCGACCAGGTCGTTGCGGGTCATGCCGAGCAGAAGCAGCGCCATCAGCCCCACCGCCAGCGCCACGGTCTGCAGCACCGTGACTCCGCGGCGGCGTTCCAGCACCGCCAGCGCAAAGCGCCAGCCCATCGCCGCGCGCCCGCGCAGGCGCCCCCGCAGCAGGCGCGACAGCAGCGTCAGCAGCCCCAGCGCCAGCACCGCGAAGACCACGCCCGCCGCGACAAAGCCGCCCGCGGTGGTAAGCCCCAGCTTCAGGTCGCGCGCCGCCACCAGCAGCAGCCCCACAAAGGCGCCCAGGCCCAGCGCATAGGCCACCCAGGCCGACACCGGCGGCAGCCCGATATCGCGCCGCAGCACCCGCAGCGGCGCCACCCGGGTCAGCGCCAGCAGCGGCGGCAGCGCAAACCCGGTCAGCAACACCAGCCCGGCCAGCACGCCCACCAGCGCCGGCAGTAGCGACGGCTGCGGCAGCGACACCTTGAGCAGCCCGCCCAGCGACAGCAGCAGCCCGTAGTGCGCCAGGTAGCCGAGCAGCACCCCGGCGAGCGCGCCGGCCGCGCCCACCAGCAGGAATTCCAGCCCGAAGGCGCGCAGGATCTGCCCGCGCGACAGCCCCAGGCACTTGTAGACCGCGCAGGCATCGGTGTGGCGCTGCATATAGCGGCGCGCCGACATGGCAATGGCCACCGCCGCGATCATCGACGACAGCACCGCCACCAGCGACAGGAAGCGCTCGGCGCGGTCCAGTGTGGCGCGCATCTGCGGCTGGCCCGATTCCAGCGACTCGACCCGGGTATTGCGCAGCTTGCGGCGTCCGATCTCGTCCTGCGCCCATTTCTGGAAGGCGGCGCCGGCGGCGTCGGGGCCGGCCACCAGCAGCCGGTAGGTCACGCGGCTGCCCCAGCCGATCAGCCCGGTGCTGTCCAGGTCCGACAGCGGCATCAGCACACGCGGCGCGAAGTTCATGAAGCCGGTGCCGCGATCAAGTTCCTGCGTGATGATGCGGTCGATGCGGAAGCTGCGGCTGCCCAACTGCAGGGTGTCGCCAATGGCAACCCCCAGAGCGCCCAGCAGCGCCTCGTCGACCCACACCGTGCCCGGCGCGGGAATGCCTTCGGCGGGAGCATCCGGCGCCCCCGCCGCACTGGCTACCTTGAGCTTGCCGCGCAGCGGATAGCCGTCGGTCACGGCCTTGAGCGCGGCCAGCTGGCTGGGGGCGTCGCCGCCGGCCGGAGCCTTGCCGTTGGCAGTAGCCATGCTCGGGAAGGTGACGGTCTGGGCCA
This sequence comes from Cupriavidus sp. SK-4, assembly GCF_000611125.1. Taxonomy (NCBI): domain Bacteria; kingdom Pseudomonadati; phylum Pseudomonadota; class Betaproteobacteria; order Burkholderiales; family Burkholderiaceae; genus Cupriavidus; species Cupriavidus sp. SK-4. The sequence continues at coordinate 18,873 of NZ_JFJW01000068.1, read as the reverse complement.
CGGCCAGCCCGGCCGCTTGCGCACGCTGCGCGAAGGCGGCATCGAAGGGCTGGTCAGCCACCAGCAGCACGTCGGACGCGATCATCTGGCGCGCGTCGCGCTCCAGCCCCAGCCGCATGCGGTCGGCCATGAAGCCCACGCTGGTCAGCGCGGCCACGGCCAGCACCAGCGCAAACAGCAGCAGGTAGAGCTCGCCGGCCAGCCAGTCGCGCCGCGCCATGCGCAACGCCTGGCGCCAGGCGGAGAAGCGGCCGCCATGCGCGGGGCGCGTGCCGGCGGGGTTGGCGGCCGTGGCCGGGGCTTCTATGGCGGACTCGGGAGGCATCGGTTGGTTTGGTTCTTGGTTTCTGGCGGCGGCGCGCCTCGGGTCAGTCAAAAAAAACGGGAATGGCCGGGAAGCTAGCGAGGTGTGCCAGGCCGCTCAGTCCTGCCGCGCAGGCTCGCATGCAGCCGGCGCACGCCGCGCCACAATTTCGGCAGCAACCACACTGACACCAGCAGGAAGACCACCAGCAAGACCAGGAACACCACCGGCAGGAAGAACGCCAGCAGCAGGCTGCCGGTCGCGGTCAGGTCTTCAGTGAATGAGGCCGTCCAATTGGAGAACGGTTCCGGCGACACATTGATCAGCGCGCGCGTGCCCGCCTTGACCGCATGTGCGGTGCCGGCCAGCGTGCCGCCGATCAGCCCAGCGGCCACCATCCACTGCGGATCCAGCTGGCCGAAGGCGGCGGCGGCCAGGATCGCGCCGGCGGGGATGCGGATGAAGGTATGGATGCCGTCCCAGACGGTATCGAACGCCGGCACCTTGTCGGCGACGAATTCGGCCACGGCCAGCACGGCGGCCACGCCGATGACCCACCAGGATTCCAGTGGCTGCAGCCCGGGCGGCAGGTCCAGCCAGCCCAGGCGCGCCAGCACGCCGGCGGCCAGCACCGCAAGGTAGAGGCGAAAGCCGCTGGCCCAGGACATGCCCGCGGCCAGCGCGGCGGTTTCCAGCATGGCGCTCCTTGCAAGGGTGTGGCGCAAGCCGATGCAAACCACGGCGCGCCTGGCAGGGAGTGTAATACGGACCGGGCCGCGCAGCCGCGCGCCCGTCGGCGTCATGCCGCCTGGCTGGCTCTCAGTTGTCTTCCTTGCCGCCCGGCCCGAACCACGGCAACGCCTCCTGCGGCGTCAGGATGCCGGCCGGCTCGGCCATGGTGTAGCCGGGCAGCGCCTCGATGCGCCGGGCAAAGGCCGGGTCGGCCAGCAGGGCCAGCAGTGCTGCCATCCAGCCGGCGGTCTGGTCGTTCTTGCGCAGCGCCAGGTAGTAGGCCTCGCGCGTCAGCGGCACGAAGGCCAGCCCGTGGGCCTCGGCATTCATGCGCAGCCCGAAACCGGCCTGCGCGCGGCCGCCGTGCACGGCCTCGGCCACCTTCTCGTTGCTGAACTCGGTCTCGTCGTAGCCGGCGATCTGGTCCGGGTACAGGCCCTGCGCGGCCAGCAGCTGGTCGAACAGCATACGCGTGCCCGAACTGCGCTGCCGGTTGACGAAGCGCGCCTGGGTGCGCGCCAGCTCGCGCAGGTCATGCACCTCGCGCGCCACCTCCGGCGCCAGGATCAGCCCCTGTTCGCGCCAGGCCAGCCGCAGCAGCCGCACCGCGGCCGGCCGCAGCCACTTGCGCAGCGTCACATGCGCGACCGAGCCCGCGGTCTGCACCGGCGAGACATAGAAGCCGGCCAGTTCCGACTGCCGCTCCTGCAGGCAGATCAGCCCCTCCACGCTGCCGCAAAACACCGTATCGAGCTGCAGCGAGTTTCTTGCCTCGCCCAGTGCGGCGGCCAGCACCTCCACCGCCGGGTCATGGCTGCCGGTGAAATGCACCTGCGACTGCGGCTGCTGGGCATCGTCCAGCTCGGCAATGAAGTCGGCCATGGCCTTCTGCACCACCGGGTCGACCGATTCGCGCAGGCGCAGCTCGGCGCGCAGCAGGCGTTCGCCAAAGCGCGTCAGCGAGGCACCGCGGCCGCGCTCCATATCGAGCATGCTGCGCCCGAGCATTTCCTCCCAGGCCCGCATCACGCCCCAGGCATGGCGGTACGACAGGCCGATCTCGCGCGCGGCGCGGTGCAGCGAGCCGGTTTCACGCACGGCCTTGAGCAGTTGGAAGACCTTGCCGTTGGCGCGCGGATTGTCGTCGGGCGCGATCACGGGGAACAGGTCAAAGCGGAAGGTCATATGTCCTCCGCAGCATATTTACTTATCGATCTCGGCTGGACCACAATGAATACCCCATTCTTATGTTCTTTTGCCGCATTTTCCATGAGATCCAAAGGCAAAAGCAATTATGTCCAACAAAACATAATACAAAGGGAGCCCACTGCATGCCGCCTCGCCTTGCCCAACGCCTGCGCCACCCTGTGCGCCATCTCGTCGCGATTGCCTGCGTAGGCCTGCTGTCGGCGGCCCATGGCGGTGAACTGAAGCTGGCCACCACCACCAGCACCGAGAACTCGGGCCTGCTGAAGTACCTGCTGCCGCGCTTCGAGCAAAGGGCAGGCGTCACCGTCAAGGTGATCGCGGTCGGCTCGGGCAAGGCCATGAAGATGGGCGAGATGGGCGACGTCGACGTGCTGCTGGTGCACGCGCGCAAGATGGAAGACGCCTTTGTCGCGGCCGGCTACGGCGTGAACCGCCGCGACGTGATGTACAACGACTTCATCGTGGTCGGCCCGGCCAGCGACCCGGCAGGCCTCAGGAGCATCCAGGGCGGCAAGGACGTGCTGGCGGGGTTCCGCAAGCTTGCCGGCAGCGGCAGCAAGTTCATTTCGCGCGGCGACAACTCCGGCACCGACGTGATGGAGAAGGACTACTGGAAGCAGCTCGGCATCGAGCCCAAGGGCCAGCCGTGGTACGTCAACGCCGGCCTGGGCATGGGCGAGGTACTGACCATGGCCGCGCAGATGCCGGCCTATACCCTGTCGGACCGCGCCACCTACGGCGCCTATCGCGCCAAGACCGGCCTGGCCATCGCCATCGAAGGCGACCCGAAGATGTTCAACCCGTACGGGATCATCGCGGTCAATCCCGCCAGGCATGCGGGCATCAACCATGCGGATGCGATGAAGCTGGTGGAGTGGATCACGTCAAAGGAAGGGCAGGACGCGATTGCCGGGTACAAGGTGGAAGGCGAGCAGCTGTTCTTCCCGAGCTACAAGGCAAAGTAAGCCCCTGGCCTGCTGCCCCGGCCCGCTCAGCCGGCCTCTGCCTCCAGCCGCGGCAACTGCGGCAGATCCGCCGCCACCTCGGCGATCATGCGCCGGATCCACATCACATCCGGCGCCGCGTGGCAGCGCTCATGCCACAGCTGATAGAAGCGCATGCGCGGGAACGACACCGGCGAGGGCACCATGCGGATCGGCAGGTACTGCGCATAATGCGCGGCAAACTGGCGGCCGGTGGTAAAGACCATATCCGTCTTCATCAGCACATATGGCACCAGGCCGAAATACGGCAGCGTGACCTGGATATTGCGCTTGTAGCCCTGCTCGGCCAGCGCCTGGTCGATCATGCTGCGCTGCATCGACGCATAGGGCGCCGGCGCCAGGTGCGGCATCTCCAGGTAGTGCTTGAGCGTCAGCCCCTTGCGCGCCAGCGGATGCTGCGCGCCCAGCATGCACACCACCTCGTCGTCGAACAGTGGCGAGATATGCAGGTGCTCCGGCGGCGATAGCCAGTTGCCGACCACGATATCCAGCTGCCCCTGTTCCAGGTCGTCAAGGAAGTCCGACGACGACGTCATCGGATGCACGAACAGCTTGGCGCCCGGCGCCAGCCGGCGCACGCGCTCGACGATATTGGGCAGGAAGAAGGCGTCCAGGTAGTCCGGCGCGCCCAGGTGGAAGGTGCGCGTGGTGGTGGCCGGGTCGAACTGCTGTGGCGGGCGCGCGATGCGGTCCATCGCCGCCAGGCTCTGCTCGGCCAGCGCCAGCAGTTCGCGGCCGCGCTCGGTCGGCACCATGCCGTTTTTGCCCCGCACCAAAATGGCATCGCCGGTGATCTCCCGCAGGCGCTTCAGGGTATTGCTGATGGCGGGCTGGGACTGGCCCAGGCGCACGGCCGTGCGGGTCACGCTCTGCTCGGTCAGCAGGGTGTGAAGCACCCGCAGCAAATATGTATCGAGATGGTCGCGTCCGTGCATGGCGATGGCGGCCCTCCGGCGGGGGCCGGATGGGTGGCGTGGGGGATGGGAACGGCGCATAGTGTATGACAGGCGCCCCACAAACGGTCAAATCACCTCC
>NZ_JFJW01000068.1:0-14573 GCF_000611125.1 Cupriavidus sp. SK-4 | reverse complement strand
CCCCCCCCGGGGGGGGCGCCCGCCGGTGCGGCGGGGCACCAATCGGGGCCGCGCGCTGATGGGGCATATCACCTGGGCCGAATATTGCATGAAAGGCCAGGGTGCTATGTTTCCGCCATCACCAAGAGAGAGAAGACCATGGAGACGCAAACCATCCGCTTTTTCCACCGCGGCCAGGTCAAGGAAGTATCCGACGCCCCCATTACCCGCACCGTGCTGCAATACCTGCGTGAAGACGCGCGCTGCACCGGCACCAAGGAAGGCTGCGCCGAAGGCGACTGCGGCGCCTGCACCGTCGTGGTCGGCGAGCTGCAGGACGGCGGCGATGTCGAATTCAAGGCGGTCAACGCCTGCATCCAGTTCCTGCCCACCCTCGACGGCAAGGCCCTGATCACGGTCGAGGACCTGCGCCAGGCCGACGGCAACCTGCACCCGGTGCAGGAAGCCATGGTCGAATGCCATGGCTCGCAGTGCGGCTTCTGCACCCCCGGTTTCGTGATGTCGCTGTGGGCGCTGTACCAGCAGCACACCCCGGGCGGCGAAGCCCCCTCGCGCCAGACCATCTGCGACACGCTGACCGGCAACCTGTGCCGCTGCACCGGCTACCGCCCGATCATCGACGCCGGCGAACGCATGATGGCCCTGCCCGCCCCCACCGCGGACAAGCTCAACCCGAAGCAGATCGCCGACACCCTGCGCAACCTCAAGCGCGGCGAGACCTTCCGCTACCGCGCCCAGGGCCAGGAGTTCTTCGCCCCACGCACCGCGGCCGAGTTCGGCGCGATCAAGGCGGCACAGCCCGATATCCGCATCCTGGCCGGCAGCACCGACGTGGGCCTATGGGTCACCAAGCAGTTCCGCGAGCTGGGCAACCTGCTCTACGTGGGCCAGGTGGAAGACCTGAACCACATCGAGGAACGCGACGGCATGGTCGAGATCGGCGCCGCCGTGACGCTGGAAAAGGCCTACGCCGCACTCAACACCGCGCACCCCGAACTGGAAGAGATGTGGAAGCGCTTTGCCTCGCTGCCGATCCGCAATGCCGGCACGCTGGGCGGCAATATTGCCAACGGTTCGCCGATCGGCGATTCGATGCCGGCGCTGATCGCGCTGGGCACGGAAGTGGTGCTGCAGCATGGCGAGACGCGCCGCACGCTGCCGCTGGAAGACCTGTACCTGGCCTACCAGAAGACCGCGATGCAGCCGGGCGAATTCGTCGCCGCGCTGCGCGTGCCGGTGGCCGGCCCGCAGCACTTCCGCACCTACAAGCTGTCCAAACGCTTTGATGAGGATATTTCTGCCGTGTGTGCCGCATTCGGCATCACCGTGCAGGACGGCATCGTCACGCAGGCCCGCATCGCCTTCGGCGGCATGGCCGCCACGCCCAAGCGCGCCGCCGCCACCGAAGCGGCCCTGACCGGCCAGCCGTGGAATGAAGCCACCGCCCGCGCCGGCATGGCCGCGCTGGCGCAGGACTACACGCCGCTGTCCGACATGCGCGCGACCGCGTCGTACCGCAGCCGCGGTGCCGCCAACCTGCTGTACCGCTTCTGGCTGGAGACCCGCGCCGAAGCGCTGCCCGCGGCAGCCGTCAACGTCCGCGCCATCGGCGCCGGCGCCACTGAAACCGCCACGGCCTGAGCCAGAGAAAAAGGAAAGCATCGGCATGAACAAGCAAACCGAACCCTTCCTGCTCGACGCCACCGCCGAACAGGTCCCGCAGGTCGGCATCTCGCGTCCGCATGAATCCGCCCACCTGCACGTGGCCGGCACCGCCACCTACACGGACGACATCCCTGAGCTGGCCGGCACGCTGCACGCCGCGCTCGGCATGAGCACCCGCGCGCACGCGCGCATCAAGTCGGTCTCGCTCGACAAGGTGCGTGCCGCGCCCGGCGTGGTCGACGTGCTGACGGTGGACGACATCCCCGGCACCAACGACTGCGGCCCGATCATCCACGACGACCCGATCCTGGCACGCGACGTGGTCCAGTTCATCGGCCAGCCGATCTTTATCGTGGTGGCGACCTCGCATGACGCCGCGCGCCGCGCCGCGCGCCTGGGCGCGATCGACTACGAAGACCTGCCCCCGGTGCTGTCGCCGCAAGCGGCGCACGAGGCCTGCAGCTATGTGCTGCCGCCGATGCACCTGACGCGCGGCGAGCCCGCCGCGCGCATTGCCGGCGCGGCCCACCAGGACAGCGGCAAGATCCACCTGGGCGGCCAGGAGCAGTTCTACCTGGAAGGCCAGATCTCGTACGCCGCGCCGCGCGAGAACGACGGCATGCAAGTGTGGTGCTCGACCCAGCACCCGACCGAAATGCAGCACGCGGTGTGCCATATGCTCGGCTGGCAGGCGCACCAGGTGCTGGTCGAATGCCGCCGCATGGGCGGCGGCTTCGGCGGCAAGGAGTCGCAATCGGCGCTGTTCGCCTGCTGCGCCGCGCTGGCCGCGTGGAAGCTGATGTGCCCGGTCAAGCTGCGCCCGGACCGCGACGACGACATGATGATCACCGGCAAGCGCCATGACTTCGTGTTCGACTACACCGTGGGCCACGACGACGAAGGCCACATCGAGGGCGTCAAGGTCGAGATGGTGTCGCGCGCCGGCTTCTCGGCCGACCTGTCGGGCCCGGTGATGACCCGCGCCATCTGCCACTTCGACAATGCCTACTGGCTGCCGAACGTGCAGATCGACGGCTACTGCGGCAAGACCAACACGCAGAGCAATACCGCCTTCCGCGGCTTCGGCGGCCCGCAGGGCGCATTCGCGGTCGAATACATCCTGGACAATGTCGCCCGCACGGTCGGCAAGGATTCGCTGGACGTGCGCCGCGCCAACTTCTACGGCAAGACCGAGAACAACGTCACGCCCTACGGCCAGACCGTGGAAGACAACGTCATCCACGAGCTGATCGACGAACTGGTGGCCAGCAGCGAATACCGCGTCCGCCGCGAAGCTACGCGCGCCTTCAACGCCACCAGCCCGGTGCTGAAGAAGGGCATCGCCATCACCCCGGTGAAGTTCGGCATCTCGTTCAACGTGGCCCACTTCAACCAGGCCGGCGCGCTGGTGCACGTCTACAACGACGGCTCGGTGCTGGTGAACCACGGCGGCACCGAAATGGGCCAGGGCCTGAACACCAAGGTGGCGATGGTGGTGGCGCATGAGCTGGGCATCCGCATGGAACGCGTGCGCGTGACCGCGACCGATACCAGCAAGGTGGCCAATACCTCGGCCACCGCCGCTTCCACCGGCGCCGACCTGAACGGCAAGGCCGCGCAGGACGCCGCGCGCCAGATCCGCGAGCGCCTGGCCGTGTTTGCCGCGCGCAAGGCCGGCGTGGAGCCGTCCGAGGTGCGCTTCAACGATGACCTGGTCAGCGCCGGCGAACTGCGCCTGGCGTTCGGCGAGCTGGCGCGCGAAGCCTACGTGGCGCGCGTGCAGCTGTGGTCCGACGGCTTCTACACCACGCCCAAGCTGCACTGGGACCAGAGCAAGCTGCAGGGCCGCCCGTTCTACTACTTCGCCTACGGTGCCGCGTGCTCCGAGGTGCTGGTCGACACGCTTACCGGCGAATGGAAGCTGCTGCGCGCCGACGCGCTGCACGACGCCGGCCGCTCGCTGAACCCGGCAATCGACATCGGCCAGGTCGAAGGCGCATTCATCCAGGGCATGGGCTGGCTGACCACCGAGGAACTGTGGTGGAACAAGGACGGCAAGCTGATGACGCACGCCCCGTCCACGTACAAGATCCCGACGGTCAACGACTGCCCGGAGGAATTCAACGTGCGCCTGTTCCAGAACCGCAACGTCGAGGACAGCATCTACCGCTCCAAGGCCGTGGGCGAGCCGCCGCTGCTGCTGCCGTTCTCGGTGTTCTTCGCGATCCGCGACGCCGTGGCTGCCGTTGGCGACTACCGCATCAACCCGCCGCTGAAGGCCCCGGCCACCAGCGAGGCGATCCTGGACGCCGTCGACGCCGTGCGCGAAGCCGCGGCGCAGCCAGCCTGAGCTGGCTGAACCATCGCAGGAAGCGCGCGCCTGCGGGCGCCCCCGGACTTTCCCCCCTTGGCCGCGTTGACGGGCAAGGGGCCGGTGGAAGAAGCAGGCGCGCGCCACTCTTGCGATGACACAGCGCAGGCAGCACCACAGCATCAAGCAGCAACCAGGCAACACCGACAAGGCCCCCGACATGCAGGACGCACCGCTCAAACCCTTCCGCTTCGCCGACGCCGCCCGCATGGTGCACGCCGGCGTGCCGGTGGCGATGGTCACCATCGTCGAAGTCAAGGGCTCGGCCCCGCGCGAGGCCGGCATCCGCATGCTGGTCAGCGCCGACGACCTGGTCGGCACCATCGGTGGCGGCCACCTGGAGTGGCGCGGCATGGATATCGCACGCGAGATGCTGGTGCGCGGTGAACAACGCCGGATCGAGCGCATTCCGCTCGGGCCGGCGCTGGGCCAGTGCTGCGGCGGCGTGGTGCAGCTGGCGTTCGAGGTACTGGGCAAAACCGACCTGCACTGGCTTGACGCGGTCGAACGCAATTTCACCGCCGGCAAGGCACTGCAGCGGCAGGTACCGGCCAGCGGCGCGATCACCCATGGCGACAGCCATGCCGTGATCCCCGGCGTAACGCTGCACGCCGACGGCAGCTGGACCGATACGCTGGTGCCCGACACCATGCACGTGGTGCTGTTTGGCGCGGGCCATGTCGGCCATGCACTGGTCAAGGTGCTGGCCACGCTGCCGTGCCGCGTGCACTGGGTCGACGAGCGCGACACGCTGTTCCCCGGCGGGCTGCCCGACAATGTCGAGGCCGAGGCCAGCGACACGCCCGAAGCGGTAGTGGCCCAGGCGCCCGCGGGCAGCTACTTCCTGGTCATGACGCACAGCCATGCGCTGGACCAGACCCTGTGCGAGGAAATCCTCAAGCGCACCGATTTCGCCTACTTCGGGCTGATCGGCTCCAAGACCAAGCGCGCGCGCTTTGAACACCGCATGGCCGAGCACGGCATCGACCCGGCCCGGTTTGCGGAAATGACATGCCCCATGGGGGTTCCCGGGATTACCGACAAGGCTCCGGCTATGATTGCGGTAGCCATCGTCGCCCAGCTGCTCCAGGTCCGCGAACAGCGCCTTGCCGCGCTGCGTCTGGGCCGCCCGGAGGCGGTGCATCCCTGAACCCGTGCCGCCGGCCCCGCCGGCAGGCACAGAAATGCCCAGAAACGAGGCCCCCATGACCATCGATGCCGCGCTCGCGGAACAGATCCGCCGCACTCCCAAGGCCGAACTGCATGTGCATATCGAAGGCACGCTTGAGCCGGAACTGATCTTCCGGCTGGCGCAGCGCAACCAGGTGGCGCTGCCCTACCCCAGCGTCGAGGCGCTGCGCGCCGCCTACGCCTTCACCGACCTGCAGTCGTTCCTGGACATCTACTACGCCGGCGCCAGCGTCCTGCTGACCGAGGAAGATTTCTTCGACATGACCATGGACTACGTCAAGCGCGCCGTCGCCGACAACGTCCGCCACGCCGAGATCTTCTTCGATCCGCAGACCCATACCGCGCGCGGCGTGCCGATTGGCGTGGTGATCGACGGCATCGCCGATGCCCTGGCCCAGGCACGCACCGAATATGACTTCTCCAGCAGCCTGATCCTGTGCTTCCTGCGCCATCTGCCGGAGGAAGACGCCTTCGCCACGCTGGAAGCGGCGCTGCCCTACCGCGACCGCTTTGTCGGCGTGGGCCTGGATTCGTCCGAGCAAGGCAACCCGCCCGAGAAGTTCGCGCGCGTGTTTGCCAGGGCGCGCGAACTGGGCCTGCACCTGGTGGCCCACGCGGGCGAGGAAGGTCCGGCGCAATACGTCACCGACGCCCTCGACATCCTCAAGGCACAGCGCATCGACCATGGCGTGCGCGCCATCGACGATCCCGCGCTGGTGGAACGCCTGGCGCGCGAGCGCGTGGCGCTGACCGTGTGCCCGCTGTCCAACGTCAAGCTCAAGGTCTACCCGGACCTGCGCGACCACCCGCTCAAGCGCATGCTCGATGCCGGCGTGGTGATCACGCTGCATTCGGACGATCCGGCCTACTTCGGCGGCTATATGAACGCCAACTGGGAAGCCACCTTCGAGGCGCTGCCGCTGGACGCGGCCGATGCCCACAAGCTTGCCCGCAACAGTTTTGAAGCGGCCTTCCTGCCTGCCATGCAGAAGGCTGAATTCCTGGCGGAAGTCGACCACTTCTGGTCGAGTCCGCCCAAGTCCCCGCCCGCAACGGCTCCAGCGGCCTGAGCGCGGCGCATGCCAATAGCCCGGCCCGCTGCTTGAACCATGCCGTTCCGCGCGGGTCGGCCACAAGAGACAAACCATGACGACCAACCCCAAGACTGACTCCCTCACCCGTGCCATTCGCGGCCGCGTGCTGCATTTCCTGCGCGATCCGCAATTCCATGAGGATGCGTATCAGTATTGGGACGACGGGGTGCTGATCGTCACCAACGGGCGCATCGCCGCCGCTGGCGACTATACGCAGCTGGCTGCGCGCATTCCGGCCGACGCCGAGATCGTCGACCACCGGGGCAAGCTGATCGTGCCCGGCTTTATCGATACCCACGTGCACTACCCGCAGACCGACATGATCGCGTCGCCGTCGCCGGGCCTGCTGCACTGGCTCGACACCTACACCTTCCCCGAAGAGCGCCGCTTTGCCGACCCCGACTACGCGCGCGGCGTGGCCGGCTTCTTCACCGAAGAACTGCTGCGCAACGGCACCACCAGCGCGGTGGTCTGGAGCACGGTGCACAAGGCCTCGGCCGAGGCCCTCTTTGCCGAAAGCGAGGCGCGCAACCTGCGCATGGTCACGGGCAAGGTGATGATGGACCGCAACTGCCCGGAATTCCTGCGCGATACGGCCGAGACCGGCGCCCGGGACTCCGCCGACCTGCTCTCGCGCTGGCATAACAAGGGCCGCCTTGGCTACGCCATCACGCCGCGCTTTGCCCCGACCTCGACCGAGGCGCAGCTGGCCGCCTGCGGCGAGCTGGCGCGCGCCTACCCGGACGCCTTTATCCAGACCCACGTGGCCGAGAACCGCGACGAGGTCAAATGGGTGGCCGAGCTGTTCCCGGACGCGCGCAGCTACCTGGACGTGTACGACCGCTACGGCCTGCTGCGCCCGGGCGCGATGTACGGCCACGCCATCTACCTGGACCAGGACGACCGCCGGCGCCTGGCCGACAGCGGCGCCGCGGTGGCGCATTGCCCCACCTCCAACCTGTTCCTGGGCAGCGGCTTCTATGACTTCCACCAGTCCGACGCCAACCGCCTGAACGTGACCCTGGCCACCGATGTCGGCGGCGGCACCTCGTTCTCGATGTTCCGCACCATGAACGCCGCGCACAAGGTGGCGCGCATGGGCGGCTACTACCTGACCGCGCTGCGCATGTTCTACCTGGCCACCCGCGCCGCGGCCGAGGCACTGGGCTGGACCGACCGCGTCGGCAGTTTCAGCGAAGGCTGCGAGGCCGACTTCATTGTGCTGGACCCCAAGGCCACGCCGCTGATCGCCCGCCGCAGCAACCGCTCGGAAACGCTGGAAGAAGAACTGTTCGCCTTTGCCATGCTGGGCGACGACCGCGTCATCGACAGCGTCTATGTGATGGGCGAGGCCGCCCACGTGCCGGCCGCCTGATCCGTCACCTGGCCAGCAGCCGCCCGCCGCCATGCGNGGGGGGGGGGCGCGCGTTTACCGCTTCGCCCCCGCCTCCGGCTTGACGACCGTCAAGACCGTCTCCGACAAAGCCTTCTAACCTTGCGGTTCCGCCGCGGCTGTTTTGCGTGCCGTGCGCCCATACCCATCCGACCGCAATCAGAAGGTTCTGCATGACCGCTTCCCAATCCGCCGCTCACGCCCCTGAGCGCGCCCATGGCCCGCATGACGTGCCCCATGCCGCGCGCAAGGGCGCGCCCAGCCACACCCCGCTTCCGGAGCCAATCGCGCCGGACGCCCCGCTGCCCTCGCGCAAGATCATCCGCGGCTGGCTGATCCCGCTGGGCCAGCGCAGCACCCCGCGCGCACTGCTGCTGTTCGCCTTCGACTACCTGCTGTTCGGTGCCGTGCTGGCCGGCGTGGTGCTGGCGCCGCACTGGGCCGCCAAGCTAGCGCTGGGCGTGCTGGCCGGGCTGATCATCGCGCGCCTGTTTATCATCGGCCACGATGCCTGCCACCAGAGCCTGACCCCGCGCCGCGGCCTGAACAAGTGGCTGGGCCGGCTCACCTTCCTGCCCTCGCTGACGCCGTACAGCCTGTGGGAAGTCGGCCACAACGTGGTGCACCACGGCTACACCAACCTGAAGGGCTTCGACTTCGTCTGGGCGCCCTACTCGCTGGAAGAATTCAACGCGCTGCCGCGCTGGCGCCGCGTGATGGAACGCATCTACCGCACCGGCTTCGGCCCGGGCCTGTATTACCTGGTGGAAATCTGGTGGTGCAAGATGTTCTTCCCCAGCAAGCGCCAGATGGCCACGCGCCGCCCGATCTTCACCGGCGACTGTGTGCTGGTAGCCGCGTTCGGGCTGGCCTGGATCGGCGCGCTGGCTGGCCTGGCACTGGCCACGGACCAGTCCGTCTGGATGCTGATCGGTGCCGGCTTCGTGCTGCCCTTCCTGGTTTGGAACGTCACCGTCGGCTTCGTGCTGTACGTGCACCACACCCATACCAGCGTCGCCTGGTATGACACCAAGGCCATGTGGGCCAAGGCGCAGCCCTTTGTCTCGACCACCGTGCACCTGCGCTTCCGCCACGGCATCGGCGCCGCGCTGCACCACATCATGGAACACACCGCGCACCACGTCGACATGAGCGTGCCGCTGTACCGCCTCAAGCGCGCCCAGGCACTGCTGGAGCACGCGCTGCCGGGCCGCATCATCGTCGAGAACTTCTCCTGGCGCTGGTATTTCGACACCGCGCGCCGCTGCAAGCTCTACGACTTCAAGGCCCTGTGCTGGACCGATTTCCGCGGCCGCCAGACCAGCGACAACGCGCCTGTACCCGCCTGAGGGTGCAGGCCTTGTGGCGGGGGGGGGGGGGGGCCGCCTGCCCCCGCGGCCGCTATAATTGCCGCTTCCATTGGGGAGTAGCCGCCCTGCTCTCACCGCGCCGCGCAATGCGGATTCCGGGAGACAGGGGCGTACGTCAACAGACTTGACCGCTTGCGGTTATGGCGTGCGCAGCTCCGGACCCGCCCGGCCGTGTACTGATACGGACCCGGCAGCGTCCAGCCTGGCGAGACCGATGACCATACCTTTCTGGCCGGGCCGGGAAAGGTGTGCGTCATTGGCATCTCGCGATGCATTGCGGCCCGGTTACCCCACAAGACCAATATGGAAGCCTTCCTCGTCTCCACAGGCATCGTCGCCCTCGCCGAAATGGGCGACAAGACGCAATTGCTGTCGCTGGTGCTGGCCGCGCGCTACCGCAAGCCCGTTCCCATCATTCTTGGCATCCTGATCGCCACGCTGTTCAACCATGGCTTTGCCGGCGCGCTCGGCGGCTGGATCACGCATGTGCTGGGCGAAAGCCTGCTGCGCTGGATCCTGGGCCTGGGCTTTATTGCGATGGCGGGATGGATGCTGATCCCCGACAAGCTCGACGACGCCGAACAGGCCAAGCCAGTCAAGGGCGCTCTCGGCATCCTCGGCACCACCATCGTGGCCTTCTTCTTCGCCGAGATGGGCGACAAGACCCAGATCGCCACCGTGGCGCTGGCCGCGCGCTTCAGCGATGCGGTGATTGCCGTGGTGGCCGGCACCACCTTCGGCATGATGGTCGCCAATGCGCCGGCTGTCCTGCTTGGCGACAAGTTTGCCAACAAGATGCCGATCGCGCTGGTGCACAAGATCGCGGCGGGGATTTTCCTGGTGCTGGGGGTGCTGGCGTTGCTGAATATCGGCGGATAAGTCGACAAAAAAAACGGGGCACAAGGCCCCGTTCAAACCCTCGCCGGTCCGGTACTGACGGTTGCCAACTGCACAACCCTCCGGACCGTCGATCACCGATGCTCGGATTTCGCGGGCCGGCAGCACGCGCCGGCCCTGATGCTTTTCAACTCAAGCCACCCTTAGTTGGTGGTCTTGGCACCGCCTTCGAACCACTGCCCCAGCAGGGCACGCTCGTCGTCGGTGATCTGCGTCACGTTGCCCAGCGGCATCGCCTTCTGCTGCACGGCCTGCTGGTAGATCAGCTGCGCGTGGGCCTTGATGTCTTCCGCGGTGTCGAGCTTGATGCCCTTGGCTGCGGTCGGCATCATCTTCGGCTGCTCGGCGTGGCACTGCACGCAGCGCGCGTTCATCACTTCCTGCACCTTGGCAAAGCTGACGGCGGGGGCGGCAGCGTCACCGCCTTCTGCCTTGGCCACGGCCGGGCGCGGTTGCGGCGCGATCAGCACGGCGACCACGGCCAGCACGGCAACGCCGGCTGCGGGCCAGGCCACGTTGATCTTGCCCTTGTGCTTGAGGATGAAGAACTGGCGGATCAGCACACCGGCCAGCATGATCAGGATCAGCGCGGCCCAGTTGTACTTGTAGCTGTATGTCATGCTGTAGTGGTTCGACAGCATCGCGAACAGCACCGGCAGCGTGAAGTACGTGTTGTGCACGCTGCGCTGCTTGGCGTTCTTGCCATGGACCGGATCGACCGGCTGGCCTGCGCGCAGCGCGGCAACCACCTTGCGTTGCCCCGGGATGATCCACACCAGCACGTTGGCGCTCATGATGGTGGCGATCATCGCGCCGGTCAGCAGGAACGCCGCACGGCCCGAGAACAGGTGGCACGCCACGTAGGCAGCCACGGCCACGTAGATCGCCACCAGCACGCCCACGGTCTTGTCGCTCTTGCCGAACACGCGACAGATCACGTCATAGACCACCCAGCCCGCGGCCAGGTAGGAGAGCGCCAGGCCGACCGCCGCGCCGGGCGACATGTCGTAGACGTTCTTGTCGATCA
Source organism: Cupriavidus sp. SK-4 (assembly GCF_000611125.1). Classification (NCBI taxonomy): domain Bacteria; kingdom Pseudomonadati; phylum Pseudomonadota; class Betaproteobacteria; order Burkholderiales; family Burkholderiaceae; genus Cupriavidus; species Cupriavidus sp. SK-4. The sequence goes on along the minus strand of NZ_JFJW01000068.1, from coordinate 3,565 downwards.
GGAACGTGCTGGCGTTGAACAGGTACAGCACCACCAGCAGGCCGAAGCCGGTCATCCAGGTGGAATACGACTCCCAGTAGAACCAGTGCAGGTTCTCAGGCAGCGTCTTGGGCGCGGTCAGGTATTTCTGCGGGTTGTAGAAACCGCCGCCGTGCACGGCCCACAGCTCGCCGCCGACACCCTTCTCCTGCAGGTCAGGATCGGTGGGACGGGTCAGGCTGTTGTCGAGCCAGACGAAATAGAACGAGGAGCCGATCCACGCGATCGCCGTGATGACGTGCACCCAGCGCAGCAGCAGATTGGCCCAGTCGAGAATATAGCCTTCCATGTCTTGTCTCCTGTTTCCCTATGCCACCGCTTCAGCTGCCGCGGTAGGTCGAGTACGACCAGGGCGAAACCAGGAGGGGCACGTGGTAGTGCGCGTTGACATCGGCAATACCGAAGCGCAGGGGCACCACGTCCAGGAAAGCCGGCTCGGGCAGCTGCGTGCCTTGCGCGCGGAAGTAGTCGCCCGCAGCGAATTCCAGCTCATACACGCCGACGGCGAAGTCCGCGCCTTCCAGCAGTGGCTGGTCGCAACGGCCGTCGTGGTTCGTCACGACTGTCTTCAGGGTTTCGCGACGATTGTCGACAATCTTATGAAGAGTAACCGACATGCCCTTGCCGGGCGTGCCGGCAGCGGTGTCGAGTACGTGTGTGGTCAAGCGTCCCATCGTGTTTTTCCTTAGGCGATTGGGTTGTGAGGGGCGCCGCTGCCTTCACTAGCACCATTTGTGGGAATGGTGCCCGCTCGGTACGTCTGGTAACGCATCCCGGCGCTGGGTGGTGCGTGGCGACAATGCGCCTGCACTACCCGGTTGGCAATTCAGGGATTTCCCTGAGTTGTCGAAAACCTGAGTCGGTTTTGTTGACAATATTGAAGCAGTAACCAAATAATTGTCAACAATTTTTGGATCACCGCTGCCTGATGTCCAGGATTTGCGGTGCCCTGCCTGACTGCTGGTGCCACGATGTCCAAGAGCCTGAAGCTGATTGCCGCCAACGCCGAATCCAAGGCCGACGCCGAGTTGACCGAAATCCAGGCGGGCAAGCCCGCCAAGCCCGCACGCAAGGGCTCGGTCGAAGAGCGCATGTATCACGAGATCTACGACGCGATCATGGAGCACCGGCTGCCGCCGCGCACCAAGCTGACCGAGCATTCCCTTTGCGAGATCTATGCCACCGCGCGGCACACGGTGCGCAAGGTGCTGTCGCACCTGGCCGCCGACGGCATGGTCGACCTCGAACCCAACCGCGGCGCCTTTATCGCCAGCCCCTCCACCGACGAAGCGCACGACATGTTCGAGCTGCGCCAGATGCTGGAACGCGCGGTGCTGGAAAAGCTTGCCGGCATGCCCGACGTCAAGACCGTGATCGCGCCGCTGCGCCAGATGGTGGCCAGCGAGCGCCAGGCCTTCCTCACGCATGACCGGCCCAAATGGATCCGCCTGTCCGCCGAGTTCCATACGGCCCTGGCGGAACTTTCGGGCAACGCGCTGCTGGTCAACATGATGCGCCGGCTGGTGTCGCGCACCACGCTGATGATCGCCAGCGTGGAAGCCCCGGGCAACAACGCCTGCTCGTTCGATGAACACGAAGAGATCCTCGACGCACTCGAACAGGGCAATGCCGCGCTGGCCCAGTCGCGCATGGCGCACCACCTTGGCGCCTGCGCCGACCGCGTGCAGCCGGACGAGCCGGGCAACTTTGATCTTCGCAGCGTACTAGGCCGCTCCACCTAGCACGGTGTTCCCGCCCCTGCCCCCAAATACAAGGCCAGACCCAGTCGGCAAACAGCACCCGGCTCGAAAGCGAGAGTGCTGAGACGACAGGCAGATAACGGTCCGGAGACCTACCGGCATCCAGGACCGGGGCCATGGCAGTGGTGTTCCCATCAAACCAAAGGAGAGGAGACGCACCCATGAATTCCGCAAGCACCACGGTCCCGACGGACCTCACCAACGAGCGTTTGCCTTCCGGGCGCCTGCTCGCGCTCGGGTTGCAGCACGTTCTGGTGATGTACGCCGGCACGGTTGCCGTGCCCCTGATCGTTGGTGGCGCGCTCAAGCTGCCCAAGGACCAGCTGGCGTTCCTGATCAACGCCGACCTGTTCGCCGCGGGCCTGGCCACGCTGATCCAGGCCTTTGGTTTCTGGAAGTTCGGCATCCGCCTGCCGGTGATGATGGGCGTGACCTTCGCCTCGGTGGCGCCGATGATCGCCATCGGCACCGATCCCAATGTCGGCCTGCTCGGCATCTATGGCGCGGTGATCGCGTCGGGGATATTCGGCATCCTGATTGCGCCGATGATGGGGCGCATGCTGGGGCTGTTCCCGCCAGTGGTGACCGGCACGGTGATCACGCTGATCGGCGTGTCGCTGATGCGCGTGGGCATCAACTGGGCGGCCGGCGGCCAGCCCACCACCCGTGCCGTGATCGACGGCGTGGTCAAGGAGGTGCCGAACCTCGCCTACGGCGACCTGGCCAACCTCGGCATTGCCGGCCTGACGCTGCTGATCATCCTGCTGCTGACCAAGTACGGCCGCGGCCTGGTGGCCAACTGCGCAGTGCTGCTGGGCATCATCGCCGGCACGCTGGTGGCGATGGCAATGGGCAAGGTGTCGTTCGAAGGCCTGGATGAAGCCAGCTTTGTCGCTGTCATCACGCCGCTGCACTTCGGCATCCCGACCTTCGAAGTGACCGCCATCCTGTCGATGTGCATCGTCATGCTGATCACGCTGGTGGAATCCACCGGCATGTTCCTGGCGCTGTCGGACATCACCGGCAAGAAGCTGAGCAACGAGGACCTGACCCGCGGCCTGCGCGCCGACGGCTTGGGCACCGTGATCGGCGGCGTCTTCAACACCTTCCCGTACACCTCGTTCTCGCAGAACGTGGGCCTGGTGACGGTGACCGGCGTGCGCTCGCGCTACGTGGCGGCTGCCGGCGGCATCATCCTGGTCGCGTTCGGCCTGTTCCCCAAGATGGCCCACGTGGTGGCCTCGGTGCCGCAGTTCGTGCTGGGCGGCGCCGGCATCGTGATGTTCGGCATGGTGGCCGCCACCGGCATCCGCATCCTGGGCTCGTGCGATTTCAACCGCAACCGCCACAACCTGTTCATCGTCGCCATCTCGATCGGCGCCGGCATGATCCCGACGCTGGCACCGACCTTCTTCCAGTACCTGCCGAAGTGGACCGGTCCGTTCACCCACAGCGGCATCGTGCTGGGCACCATCGTGGCCGTGGCGCTGAACCTGTTCTACAACGGCATCCAGTCGCGCGAAGAGGCCATGCGCAACGCCGCTGCCAACTCGCACGGCACGGAGTAATCGAAGCAACGGTATCGAAGTATCCGGCACCGCCGCCGGCACGACTGGCACGTTCATTGCGTGATGGTCGGCGCTTGCGGGCGGCGCGGCGGTGCCGGGAGTTTTCCTGAAGCAAGCAAAGACACATGACAAAAGATAACTATCCACGCGATCTCATCGGATACGGTGCCCGGCCGCCGCACGCCCGCTGGCCGGGCG
>NZ_JFJW01000067.1:58394-58524 GCF_000611125.1 Cupriavidus sp. SK-4 | reverse complement strand
TCCAGTTGCCCACGTAGAAGCCGCTTTCGTGGGCGTAGTCAAAGCCACCCTGGATCGCGGGCCGCAGGTTGGTCTGGCTGATGCCGCGATAGCGGTAGTCCGAGACCAGCGACACGTTGGCCGTGAACGT